>CAYLUV010000178.1:0-3179 GCA_964386955.1 uncultured Lachnospiraceae bacterium | reverse complement strand
AAATTAAAGCAAAAATATATAAAATACTAAAGTAAAGGAGCGATATTATGCCAGGATTATATACCGAAGCGGATTATGAAAACTCAGTTATTGAGCTGTTCCGCAATATGGGATATGAGTACCTATATGGACCCGATGTGGAGCGAGATTTCTATAATCCTCTGTATGAGGAAGAACTAATTTCATCGCTTCATCGTTTGAACCGTTCTCTGCCGGAGGACGCTATTGCTGATGCACTTTTTAAGCTGAAGAACTTTGAAAATGGTGAGCTGGTGCAGAAAAATGCTGTTTTCATGGACTTTTTACAGAACGGCATTCCGGTGCGATATTTTGAAAAGGGAGAAGAACGTTCCTCTATTGTATATCTGGTAGATTATCAAAATCCGGATAATAACTCCTTTATTGTCGCAAATCAGTGGACATTTATTGAGAATAGTAACAAGCGACCGGATATTTTATTATTCCTGAATGGTATTCCAGTTGTTATTGTTGAACTGAAATCTCCATCAAGAGAGGAAACGGATGCTTCAGCAGCGTATCGTCAACTCCGCAATTACATGAAGGAAATTCCGTCGATGTTCATTTATAACGCTATCTGTGTTATGAGTGACCAGATGACTTCAAAAGCCGGTACGATTACCTCCGGTGAAGACCGTTTTATGGAATGGAAAACGGTTGATGGAAACTATGAAAATACACAGTACGCTCAGTTTGATACTTTCTTTGAAGGAATGTTCCAGAAAGAGCGTTTGCTTGATATTATTAAAAACTTTATCTGCTTTTCAAATGAAGGCGTAAATTTATTTAAGATTCTGGCAGGATACCATCAATATTTTGCAGTGCGAAAAGCAATCGTGTCTACAAAGAAGGCTACTGTTACCGATGGTAAGGGTGGTGTGTTCTGGCATACACAGGGCAGTGGAAAATCTCTGTCCATGGTATTTTATGCTCATTTACTCCAGGAAGCATTGGACAGTCCGACAATCGTTGTTCTTACAGATAGAAATGACCTGGACGATCAGCTTTATGGTCAGTTTGCAAAGTGTAAAGACTTTTTGAGACAGGAACCTGTTCATGCAGAAAGTCGAGAGCATTTGAAAACATGGCTTGCCGGCAGACAGGCAAATGGTATTATCTTTACGACTATGCAGAAATTTGAGGAATCTCAAGATGCACTTTCTGAACGAAGAAATATCATTGTTATGGCTGATGAAGCACATCGTGGTCAGTATGGTTTGGCAGAAAAAATTAAAATGACTAAAAATGAAGATGGCGAAGATATTGCGAAGCGTGTTGTAGGAACGGCAAGAATTATTCGCAACAGTTTGCCAAATGCTACATATATCGGATTTACGGGTACTCCGATTTCAGCAAAAGACCGCAGCACTCGTGAAGTATTCGGAGATTATATTGACATTTATGATATGACTCAGGCAGTCGAAGATGGAGCTACACGTCCGGTTTATTACGAAAGTCGTGTTATTAAGCTTAATCTCGATGAAACGACTCTGCGTATGATTGATACAGAGTATGAAATCATGGCACACAATGCAGATCCAGAGGTAATTGAAAAGAGTAAGCGTACTCTTGGTCAGATGGAAGCTGTACTTGGAGATGATAACACAATCAATTCTTTGGTATGCGATATTCTGGATCATTATGAAAACTATCGAGAAGGTCTGCTTACCGGAAAAGCGATGATTGTTGCTTATTCCAGACCGATTGCAATGAAGATTTACAAGCGTATTCTGGAATTGCGTCCTGCTTGGGGAGAAAAAGTAGGTATCGTGATGACTTCTGGTAACAACGATCCGGAAGAATGGCATGACATTATCGGTAATAAGCGACATAAGGATGAGTTGGCAAAGAAATTCAAAGACAATGACAGTCCTATGAAAATTGCCATTGTAGTTGATATGTGGCTGACTGGATTTGATGTTCCGTCGCTGGCTACTATGTATGTGTATAAGCCGATGAGTGGATATAATCTGATGCAGGCGATTGCTCGTGTTAATCGTGTTTTCCGAGATAAAGAAGGTGGACTGGTTGTTGACTATGTAGGAATTGCAGCTGCATTGAAACAGGCAATGAACGACTATACTACTCGTGATAAAAAGAACTATGGTGACACTGATGTTGCTAAGGTAGCATATCCGAAATTCCTTGAAAAACTTGGTGTATGTCGTGATATGTTCCATGGTTTTGATTATACAAAATTTACGACAGGTACAGACTTGGAAAGAGCAAAGACAATTAGCGGTGCTGTAAACTACATCATTGCTCGTGAGAGAGAACAGGAAAAAGATACTTTTGTAAAAGAAGCGTTAATGCTACATCAGGCACTTTCTCTGTGTTCTTCCCTGGTATGCGAAGCAGATCGTTTTGAAGCTGCGTTCTTTGAATCCGTTCGAGTAATGGTATTGCGATTGACTAATGCAGGTGCTGGAAAGAAAATTTCCTTGCCGGAAATGAACGAGCGAATCAATGAATTACTGAAGCACAGCATCAAGAGTGAAGGTGTTATTAACCTGTTTTCTGATGTGAAAGAGGACTTTTCTTTATTTGACCCTAAATTCCTCGAAGAAGTGAGCAAAATGAAGGAAAAGAATTTGGCGATTGAGCTTTTGAAAAAGTTGATTGCTGAACAGGTTTCTATCTATCGTAGAACGAATGTTGTTAAATCAGAAAAATTCAGTGAGATTATGCAGAGAGCTGTAAATGCATATCTGAACGGAATGCTTACGAATGAGGAAGTAATTGAAGAAATGTTAAAGCTTGCAAAACAGCTTGCTGAAGCTCATAAAGAGGGGCAACAGCTTGGATTGACAGCCGATGAGCTTGCATTTTATGACGCACTTACAAAGCCGCAGGCAATTAAGGATTTTTATGAAAATGAGGAGTTAATTGCTATTACAAAGGAATTAGCTGATACCCTTCGTAAAAATAAGACAATTGATTGGCAACGTAAGGAATCTGCTCGTGCTAAAATGAGGACTCTTATCAAGAGACTCCTGAAGCGACATAAATATCCACCGGAAGGCATGGATGATGCAGTTCAGACCGTAATGACACAGTGTGAATTGTGGACAGATAATGTTATGCAGGCAGATTAAAACGAACTAAAATGAGGAGGGATTGCAGTGGCTGAGTTAAAGGCAATTCATGAATTTGCAGTTAAG
>CAYLUV010000177.1:0-3270 GCA_964386955.1 uncultured Lachnospiraceae bacterium | reverse complement strand
ATTTTATCGGCGGAATCAAGGCTGTTCTTCCATCCAAAAATATTCTGATGGATCATTCCTTTTTATCTTCCATGGAAAAAATGGAGGAAGAATTTACATTAGAAGGAGGCGGGGCAAATGCGTAGGACAGCGAAGATATGCGGCATCAACGGCCCTGTAGTTTATCTGAAGGGAAATACCGGTTTCCAGATGTCAGAGATGGTCTATGTGGGCAAAGAAAAACTGGTGGGGGAAGTTATTTCCCTGGATAAAGAAAAAACCACAGTGCAAGTCTATGAGGAAACTTCTGGACTGACAGTGGGAGAGAAGGTTGAGGCCTCCGGGGAAGCGGTGTCAGTGACATTGGCTCCCGGCATTTTAAATAACATATTTGACGGTATCGAGCGTCCTCTGGAGCGAATCGCGGAAAACAGCGGTATGTTTATCACCAGAGGAATCGCAGTGGATGCCTTAGATACAGAAAAACTTTGGAAAACCCATCTTACGGTATCTGTGGGGGATATTCTCCATGGCGGAGATATTATCGCAGAGGTACCGGAAACCCAATCCATCATCCACAAATGTATGGTACCTCCAAATCTGGAAGGAACCGTCGTATCTGTGGTGGAGGATGGGGAATATACCATTGTAGAACCATTGGTGGTGCTGGAACTTTTTGATGGAACTAAAAAAGAACTTACCATGATGCAAAGATGGCCCATTCGTGTGGCTCGTCCGGTACATGAACGACTTCCAGCCAGCATTCCACTGGTAACAGGGCAGAGAATTTTGGATACGATGTTTCCAATCGCAAAGGGTGGAACGGCAGCCATTCCTGGCGGGTTTGGTACAGGAAAAACCATGACACAGCACCAGATTGCCAAGTGGTCTGATGCGGACATTATTATATACATTGGCTGTGGAGAACGTGGAAATGAGATGACACAGGTATTGGAAGAGTTTGGAGAGCTGGAAGATCCAAAGACGGGAAATCCCCTGATGGACCGAACAGCTTTGATTGCCAATACTTCCAATATGCCGGTAGCAGCCAGAGAGGCTTCCATTTACACGGGATTGACACTGGCAGAATATTATCGTGACATGGGATACGATGTGGCTATTATGGCGGACTCTACTTCCCGTTGGGCGGAGGCACTGCGAGAGCTTTCCGGCCGTCTGGAAGAAATGCCTGCAGAGGAAGGCTTCCCGGCTTATCTGGCATCCCGTCTTTCTGCATTCTATGAGAGAGCCGGCATGATGCATAATCTAAATGACACCGATGGCTCTGTAACCATCATTGGTGCGGTTTCCCCACAGGGAGGAGATTTCTCCGAACCGGTTACTCAGAACACCAAGCGATTTGTGCGCTGTTTCTGGGGACTGGATAAGTCATTGGCCTATGCCAGACATTTCCCAGCTATTCACTGGCTTACTAGCTACAGCGAATATATGCTGGATTTATCTGCATGGTATAACGACAATGTATCTCCAAAATTTGTAGATTACAGAAACCGCCTTATGGGACTTTTGAACCAGGAGAGTAGCTTGATGGAGATTGTAAAACTGATAGGTGCCGATGTACTTCCAGACGATCAGAAGCTGGTGTTGGAGATTGCCAAGGTGATTCGTCTTGGATTTTTGCAGCAGAATGCCTTCCATAAGGACGATACCTGCGTCACCATGGAAAAACAATTTAAGATGATGGATTTGATTCTCTATCTCTATAAGAAATGCAGAAAATTGGTGGCTATGGGCATGCCGATGAGCGTTTTGAAGGAGGATCACATTTTTGAGCGTGTCATTGCTGTAAAATATGACATACCAAATGACAACTTAGAACTTTTCAGTGAATATAAACGTCAGATTGACCGTTTCTATGACGGCGTAATTGAGAGAAATGCATAGGAGGGAAAGGACATGGCAATAGAATATCTTGGACTGAGCAATATCAATGGCCCCCTCGTTGTGCTGGAGGGAGTGCAGGATGCATTTTATGATGAAATTGTAGAATTTACCGTCAACGGCAAAGAGAAAAAACTGGGAAGAATCATAGAACTTTACGAGGAAAAGGCTGTTATTCAGGTGTTTGAGGGGACGGAAAATATGTCCCTCACCAATACCCGCACGAGACTTTCCGGTCATCCCATGGAGGTATCTTTGGCACCGGATATGCTGGGGCGAACCTTTAACGGAATCGGTAAGCCGATTGACGGCTTGGGCCCTCTCACATCCGATGTGAAGCGGGATGTCAACGGATACCCACTGAATCCTGTAAGCCGCAAATATCCTCGTAACTATATCCGCACGGGTATTTCTGCCATCGATGGACTTACTACCTTGATTCGCGGACAAAAATTACCAATCTTTTCCGGAAATGGTCTTCCTCATGACCAGCTGGCGGCGCAGATTGTGCGGCAGGCATCTTTGGGAGATGGATCAGATGAACCATTTGCCATCGTGTTTGGTGCCATGGGGGTAAAGCATGATGTGGCGGACTTTTTTAAGAGAAGCTTTGAGGAAAGCGGTGTTTCCGACCATGTATGTATGTTCTTGAATCTGGCAAATGATCCAGTGGTGGAGCGTCTTATTACACCAAAGGTTGCCTTGACAGCGGCAGAATATCTGGCATTTGAGTGCCATATGCATATATTGGTTATTTTAACGGATATGACTTCCTATGCAGAGGCAATGCGTGAGGTTTCTTCCTCCAAAGGAGAAATTCCTTCCCGAAAAGGATATCCTGGCTACTTGTACAGTGATCTTGCTTCTCTTTATGAAAGAGCCGGCATTGTGGAGGGGGTAGAGGGTTCCGTAACCCAGCTTCCAATCCTCACCATGCCAAATGATGATATTACCCATCCAATTCCGGATTTGACCGGCTATATTACGGAAGGGCAGATTGTGTTGGAAAGAAATCTTCACGGACAGTCCATCTATCCGCCGATCAGTGTGCTTCCGTCTCTGTCTCGTCTTATGAAAGATGGCATCGGAGAGGGATTTACCAGAGTGGATCATCAGGATCTTGCAAACCAGCTTTTCTCCGCCTATGCAAGGGTGGGAGAAGCGAGAAATCTGGCTTCTGTTATCGGTGAGGAAGAACTTTCTCCGATTGACAAATTATATCTGAAATTCGGTAAAGAATTTGAGAGCCGTTACATCGGGCAGGGAATGGACGAAAATCGAACCATGCAGGAAACCTTAGACCTTGGATGGGAACTTCTATCTATCCTGCCAAGAGAGGAATTGGACCGAATCGACACCAAGATCATTGATCAGTTCCTGCCAAAGAAG
>CAYLUV010000176.1:0-3336 GCA_964386955.1 uncultured Lachnospiraceae bacterium | reverse complement strand
TGTTCATTAAGGGGATTCCCTTATCATATTATGTGTCGTTACTGTGTGATTTTTGTGTTATGGGATATGCGTTTTGTAGCGGTTATGCACATACAAAATTGTATGAAAATCGTGATGAATATCAACAAAATTCCATAAAAAGATTGAGGCGACTGCTCATTAAATTTTGGATAGTTCTTGTTGTGTTTTCGATAATTAGTATATTAACAGGAAATTCTTCTTATATGCCAGGAAGTTTTAAAAAATTTATTTCCAATGCGTTTTTACTGGAAAATTCATATAATGGAGCATGGTGGTATCTTTTTGCATATGTGGTTATTGTTATTGTTTCACCAACGATATTATGCAGAATTACGAATTCAAATGCATGGAAATACCTAGTGATTGGATTTGGAATATATGCAATAGCATATTACATACGTTTTAAAGTACAGACAGATAATTGGATTTTAATAAAACTAGGTCCATTGGGGATGACTTTATTTGAATATGTACTAGGGATAGTTTGTTGTAAAATACACATATTTACTAAATTATATAAGGTTTGGACAAAAATACCGGAACATGTTAGTGGAATATTTGTTATGTGTACATTGGCAATGATGATGTTTATACGTACTTTGATACTTCCCAGTTTATTTGTTGCACCAGTTACAGGTTTCGTAATAATAGTGTGTTTTCATTTTTGGAACAAGTCCCAAATAGTACGAAAATTTTTTCTATATTTAGGAAAACATTCAACAAATATTTGGTTAACGCACATGTTTTTCTATGCCGAGCTATTTAAAAATTTTGTATATGTTGCGAAATATCCAATTTTAATTTTGGGGTTGATGTTGGTATTTACTTTTGCTATGTCATCGATACTTATGAGTATAGAAAAAATTGTAATAAAAATAATGAGGGGAATAAAATGAAAATTAATATTAATGAAAAAGAAAAATATCCGCTTCTTATGACAGGAACAATTGATCCAAGAAAATATAATGGTGAGGTAAAGAGTGTTTCGGAAAGACTTCATAAATATGAAAGTGCTATTACTCGATATATATGTGAAACAAAGTTTAATCCAATAGTGTTTGTGGAAAACTCAGATTATGTATTAGATACAAAAAAATATGAGGAAATGGCAGAAAAACATGGAAAAACTTTTGAATTTGTGAAAGGAACTGTTTGCAAAGAAGAAGTTATTTTACATGGAAAAGGCTATGGTGATGCATTTCTAATATATGAAGGATTAACAAAAAGTAAAGCACTAAAGGATGTTGACATTTTTTATAAAGTCACTGGCAGGATTTTTTTGAAAAATTCGGAAAAAGTTTTAAGAAGTAAAAATAAAAAGAGAAATGAATATATATCATATGATGGCATGGGATGGTGTATGACATACTTCTTTAAGTCAAATAGAGAAGATTATCTTCGTATTTTGGGAGATGTATACAAACAATGCGATGATAAAAGTCTTAGGGATATAGAAATCTGTTTTTGGTTACGTTTGCAAGAATCTGGGCTAGATATAGGGTCTTTTGGAACATATCCAGATATTGAAGGAAATATGGGCGAGTCTAATACACCATATAAAAGAAGTGAGGTAGAAAGAAAATTTAGATCATTGGGGATAAAAATGGGAGTTTTTACTATGAATTCAAAAGCAAGTAAAATCTTTTGGTGTGCCTATAGAAAGTTGACGAAAAGAAAACCATATTGTGAAAGAGAACAGCATGAATAGAAAAAAGAAAATACTGATAATGTCCCATGCTATGGAACTAGGCGGTGCGGAAAGAAGTCTTTTGGGGGTATTGGATGCGTTTGATATAAGCAAATATGAAGTGGATTTATTTTTAATGCGCCATGAAGGAGAATTGATGGACTTGGTTCCAAAGAAAATCAACGTATTGCCAGAGGTAGAGGCATACACAGTGTTGGCAAGACCGATGGTAGATACTTTGCAGGAGGGACATGTTATTCTTACGATGGCTCGTCTTATAGGAAAGATTGCAGCGTATATATATGATAAAAAAAATAATTATGAAGACAGTGGCGTGGCATTGGAATATAGTCATAAATATACAGTTCCATTTATGCCTGCAATTAATCCAGATGTAGAATATGATTTAGCGATTAGTTTTTTAACGCCACATTATTTTGTTGCTCAAAATGTTAAAGCAAAGAAAAAAATAGCTTGGATTCATACCGACTATACAAGAGTACAAGTTAATCGAGAATCTGAATTGAAGATGTGGGAGAAATATGATCAGATTATTTCCATTTCAGATGCAGTTACGGAAAGTTTCTTACAGATTTTTCCCAAGTTGAAAGAAAAAATAGTAATGATTGAAAATATTCTTCCGAAAAATCTTATTGTGAAGCAAGCTACCGTTGTCTCTGTAGAAAATGAGATTTCTAAAAAGGGAATACGGTTGTTATCTATAGGAAGATATTGTACTGCAAAAAATTTTGATAATGTACCAGAGATATGTGCGAATTTAATAAGAGCAGGATATGATGTGTATTGGTACATAGTAGGTTATGGACCAGATAAAGAACTTATTAAAGAAAAAATAAAGAAGTTCCATATGGAAGAAAGAGTAATCTTATTAGGAAAAAAAGAAAATCCATATCCCTATATTGAAGCTTGTGATATATATGTTCAGCCAAGTCGGTATGAAGGAAAATCAGTTACGGTGAGAGAGGCTCAAATGTTAGGAAAACCAGTCATCATAACAGATTATGCTACCTCAAGAAGTCAGCTGGAAAAAGGTGTAGACGGAGTAATTGTTCCGATAGACAATAAAGGATGTGCAAAAGGTATTGGTGAGGTACTTCAAAATAAGAAATTATGTGAGAAGTTAGTTGCTAACTGCAAAAGCCGAGATTATTCAAATTCTACGGAAATAGAAAAATTATATTCGATATTGACATAGAGAAAAGGGAATCGGTTGGAATGAAAAATCAAGGATATACAATAAAAACGATTACTTGTCATGATGTATATAATACAGGTGCGAGTTTACAGGCATATGCTCTTTCTACATATTTAAAAAAACTGGGACATCAAGTAGAAATTATTGATTATAAACCAGATTATTTGAAGCACTATGAGTTATGGGGTGTCAGAAATCCGCGATATGACAAACCAATTCTGAGGGGAATTTATAATATTTTGAAATTTCCTGGACGAGTAAAGGAAAGGTACTCTAAGCGAAAGAAAGCATTTGATCAATTTAAAAAGGAATATTTACAAGTTACAAACAAAACTTTTAAGTCAAATGATGAGTTGAAGAAAGAGCATATAGAAGCGGATATTTTTTTTGCTGGCAGTGACCAGATTTGGAA
>CAYLUV010000175.1:0-3345 GCA_964386955.1 uncultured Lachnospiraceae bacterium | reverse complement strand
TTCAGATAAGGTAAACCTTTTAATAGACTTTTACTTTTTTATTTAATCCTTTTTTGCGGAAGATACTGCGGTAGGAAGAAATCTTCTTATTCGGTACGTTAATCTTCGCTTTTGCTGGAATTCCAGTGAAAGCCTTCGTTCCCACCTTCTTGCTGGTCAGCGCTGTGGTAGAAATGGTAATGGTCTTCAACTTCTTGCATCCATAAAAAGCATATCCATAGATCTGTTTCACATTGGCACCTACCTTCAGGGTGGTGAGATCTGTCCGATTCTTAAAGGCATTTTTAGCAATTGAGGTAACTTTGTAAGTCACTCCTTCCACCTTAATGGTTTTTGGAATGGTGACGGATTTGGTCTTTTTGGTCTGTTTCTTGTAAGACACTTCACCTCCAGTAAAGGTCTTATTGGCGGCTTTCTTTGTAATGCTATAGGTTGCACCATTGACAGAAAGTGTAGTTCCCTTCTTCGGCGTAATGCCAGTCTTTGGAATCACCTCGTTCAAAGTGCCGCCGCAGATAGAACAAGTGTATCTCTTTAATCCATCCACTGCAACCTGTGCATTCGAAAGAATCACACCAGCATCATAGCTATGGGCAAGAGGTGCAATCACCTGTCCCGGTGTCAAAACTTCTCCACAGCTTTTGCAACATACATCTCCGGTATAACCGCTCTCGGTACAGGTTGCCGCCTTTGCATTGCGAAGTTCTGTCTCCGTATGCACCGCATTCTGTCCGATGCTCTCATATGGAATATAGTAAATAAATTGTTCCTTTGTATCGTCCGATATCGTACTATCTATATGACTTACCACACCAAAATAAATTCCTGTGTGCGTCAACTGCATGCCTTCTGTCTCCGTACGCCCGTTATAATCCTCATGGATCATGGTGATCAAGGTAGAATAGCTTGGATAACTGCCATCCCAGTTTGGCTTCATCACGGCAATCTGCGGTATCTCCCCAGTATTTCCGCCTATCACATAAATGGAATTGTCATCTGCCAGTTCAATTCCCTGATTGGAGCCATTTGGCAGCACCACGTCTCCCCCATTCTGCACAAAGCTGTTGAGACAGGCTCTCTGGAGCACTTCATTGTTGGAAAATGAAATATATTTGCTGTTAAAAAATTCCATCATATCCAGATAAGCATTCAATACATCGGTGCGATAAATGCTGTACTGTACGTTGTTGTTTGTATCCTGTGCCCAGAGAAGAAGTTTGGTTTCGTCGGTGGACATGGCTACATCAATTCGTTTTACATCACCAAATTTTTTTGAACCTGTATTGGCATAGGCGAGATCCGCAAATCGAGGAATCTGCGTATAGTCCTTCACTGTCTTTCCAGCCTCATATTCCAGACGACCAAACTGCAGTGCCCAGGCGTTGCTGTACTGGGTATTTGCCTTACAAGAAATCCACATATATGTTTTTTCTTTATAGGTGTAAAACTCCAGGGTCTGTCCATGACCAAAATTTTGCAAAATCATCTGATCTTGATAGACCGCTTCCTTTGTTTCTTTGTTGAGCTTGCAACGGGAAACTCTGGTGTCCCCGGAAAATCCGCTTGCTGCCACTCTCTGGGTTACATAGAGATACTCATCATCCAGATAAATGGCCTGAATTACTTTGTTTGACTTTAAATTCTTGAGGGTATAAGCAATCTCCGGTGTCGCATGAATGTGTTCCTCCGGATACCCGTTGGCAAAGGCTGCCACGGATTCCTCTGGATGTTCTTCCAGATATTTGTACCATTCCTCCGGCGTCTCAAAGTCATCCTTACTTAATTTTCCTTTCACTGGATTATCCAAAGTGGAATCCAACTTTGTGTCTGCCTGAACATCGGTGTGTTTTCCCAGACAAAGGAACACTGCCGCCAGCAACACAACTAACTTTGTAATTTTTTTACACTGTTTCATCCTTCTCTCCCCTTCTTCTTTTGTTATGTGTTATTTGTCTCATGGAGACAATTATACCTCAAAAAGGAAAAGGACGCCAGCCTTTTTCCTTTGCTGTACGTCCTTTTCTTCTATCTTCTTATTTTTCTTCTAAGATGACCCTCTAGTGTCTGTGCATAGAGAAGGAATTCAAATCTACCTTCATGATATCTTCGATGTTTTCTTTGATACCGCGGGCATCTGCTTCCCCAATCAGTTTATCTCTGGATTTCTTTGTTGCCACTACGGAATCATGTTTGCTTGGTCCGCCAACGCATCCGCCTGGACAAGCCATACCTTCGATAAAGTCTGCCTGCAGTCTGCCTACCTTCATCATCATCAGTGCTTTCTTACATTCTGCTGCACCGTTGCAAACCTCTACTTTTACATCTGTGCTCTCGCCCTGATCTTCCAGACAACGGATAACTGCCTCTGTTACACCGCCACTGTTACCGAATCTCTTGCCAAATACACTTGCCTGCTGGGTATCGTTCTCTTCTGGAAGCACTTCTACATCTTTTGCACGGAACATAGCTCTTGCTTCTCCTACTGTGATGACATAATCTGCATTGCCTTCGATGTCATGACAACCAGCTTCGCTCTTCTTCGCCACACATGGTCCCACAAATACCGTTACAACATCTGGATCCTGCGCTTTCAACATTCTGGAAATGGCACACATTGGAGAGATAGTTGTTGAAATATTGTCTGTCAGTGTTGGGAAATGCTGATGGATCATATTTACAAAGGCTGGACAGCAGGATGTTGTCATCTTTTTGCCTTCTTTGTAGGCTTCTGCCCATTCTTCTGCTTCAAAGTGAGCAGTCAGGTCTCCACCTAAACCAACTTCCACCATATCTGCAAAACCAACTTTTTTCAGTGCAGTACGGATACTTGACATAGTAATTTCCGTTCCAAACTGTCCTTCTAAGGCTGGTGCTACCATGGCAACAACTTTCTTGCCTTCTTTGATTGCATTGATGATTGGAACGATCGCTGTCTTAGATCCGATTGCACCAAATGGACAGCTGTGGATACAAGCACCACACTGGATACATTTGCTCTCATCGATCATGGCTGTTCCTGTCTCTGGATCAATCACAAGGGCGTCTACTGGACAGCTCTTTCTACAAGGTCTCTTCAGATCTGCAATGGCATTGTATGGACATGCCTGCGCACATTTTCCACACTCTTTACACTTCGCTGGGTCAATATAAGCTCTTGTCTTTCCAATGCTGATCGCACCAAAATTACAAGAATTCTGACATGCTTTTCCCATACATTTCTGACAGTTATCAGTTACAACAAATCGTGTAATCGGACAGCCTTCACATGCAGCAGGAATGATCTGTACGATATTGGTACTTTCAGATGGAACTGGGTTATTGCCTTCTGCCAGTCTCACTCTCTGT
>CAYLUV010000174.1:0-3503 GCA_964386955.1 uncultured Lachnospiraceae bacterium | reverse complement strand
CTATGCCATCTGTCAAAAAATAGATGTATGGCTGTATCACCGCTGGTGGTCCTTCACCACAAAGAAATTCGGAAACTCCGAGCAGTTCTTGTGGCTGAGAAACAATGGTTCCACCCTGCTGTCCCAGCTTTTAAACACCATTCTTTATAACTTCGGTGCCTTTTTGGGACTTTATCCATTGGAAATCATTTTCCAAATCTGCATTTCCAGTTACGCCATCTACATCGTAACCAGCCTTGCAGATACTCCTTTTGTATATCTGGCTCGGAAAATGCATCATTCTTCCTAAAATCCTTTATACGCAGAGCATGCTTTCTAGAAAAGCTCCTCTAGATCCAGAAAAGAAATCTCTTCTGGAAATTCTTTTTCCTGGGCACATACCGCAATCTGATATCCTGGCAGATCATACTCCTCAAAGAAGCAAGGTTGGAGTTCCCCCTGCCGGGCTATTTTTTTGCTGTCCAAGGACATATGGCAGGTATCCAACGATAAAAATGGTACCTTCATGCCCTCCCCTGTCATCTTAATATAGCTTTCTTTCCTCGTCCAAATTCGGTAAAAGGCCTTCTTTCCTCCCTTATCCACCGCTTTTTGTTCCTTTTCTGTAAAAAATCGCTGCGCAATCTTCTGATGTCTGCGGCTTAAAGCATTCTCTTCTATTGGAACTGCTTCCTGCGTATTCTCTTCTTCCCCTGGAACCGCTTTCTGCTTCTCACTTTCTAGCTGTTCCACGTCACATCCCACCTCTTTGGAAGACACCGCCATAAGCACCATATCTCCAGAGTGAGATAGATTAAAATAAAATTCCTTTGAGGTATCTTTTGTGGGAACCAGTGGCTTTCCATTGAAGCCATAGACCAGTTCCTCTTCCGAAAATCCCTGTTTTTTTAACACAGCAGAAAGGAGCAGACCGGCACCCGTCATTTCTCGCCTTCCCTTTAACTGGGAGCAGGCAAGCACTCGTCTTTGCCGCTTTGCAGAAAGTTTCTCTAAAAGTGCTTTTTCCTCCTTTGGATCTGGCATCTTTCCAATATCCAGCCCATACACTTTTACCATGCCGCACTCTCCTTTCTACTGTAATATATATTTCCAGTTCATCGCCCTTATCCAATAAGGAATTACCCCTTGTTATTTAATCTATTTTATTTCTTAAAAAAGGATGCCACAAAATCCAACAATCCTGTGGACTGTAAAAACAGCACTGCCATCATAACCGGTGTGGCATATTTGATCATAAAATAGTACAGTCTCTTTCGACCAAATTTGTATCCACCTTCTTCCATCTCCTCTGCAACCCAGGACGGCTTCATGATCCATCCAATAAAAATGCAGGATAAGAAGGAAATGGCAGGCATTAAAAAGCTGTTGCTGATGTAATCCATCACGTCAAGAATCTGTCCCTCTGTTCCATTTGGCAGTGTCAGTTCAAAGTAAAATACATTATAGCCAAGACAGATAATCACCGCTGCCACAGCAAAAATTCCTCCGATGATCAGGCTCATCTTTTCTCTTGTAGTGTGGAAAATCTCCATGCAGCTTGCCACCAGCGTTTCCATAATAGAGACACAGGAGGTCAATGCCGCAAAGGCAACCATAATGAAAAAAATCAATCCAATCACATTTCCTATGGTTCCCATAGCATGAAATACCTTCGGAAGAGATACAAACATCAATCCCGGACCGGCTGACATGCCATCCATGCCCATAAAGACATATACTGCCGGAATAATCATCATTCCCGCCATAAGGGCAACCACAGTATCAAAAATCTCAATCTGTCCCACAGAACGGCTCAGATTGGTATCCTTTGGCACATAGGTTCCGTAGGTAATCATAATTCCCATAGAAACACTGAGGGAAAAGAAAATCTGACTCATGGCATCCAACAAAATCTTTAAAAATCGCGCCAAGGTAATTCCCTCAAAATTTGGCACCAGATAAATGGCAAGTCCCATCAAACCGGTTCTTGTCTGCCCGCTGGCATCTGTATAAGAAAGGGTCAAGGAATAAATCGCAATGGCAATGATCAGCAAGATCAGCCCTGGCATAACAATCTTTGAAAATTTCTCAATTCCTTTTTCCACGCCTCGGTACACGATAAAGGCTGTGACAGCGAGAAACAGCAGCATAAACACAATCGGTGCCACCGGTGCTGTGATAAAATCTGTAAAATAACTGTCTCCCGCTGCCGCATCTCCCGAAAAGGTCAGATAGGTGGCAATGTATTTCATCACCCATCCACCAATGACAGAGTAATATGTCATAATCAGTGCCGGTACGATAAAGGTAATCTTTCCTAAAAATCCCCACTTTGGATGCATGGCTTTATAGGCATCGATGGCATGTTTTCCCGTTCTTCGTCCCACGGCAATATCCGTTGTAAGAAGGGTAAACCCAAATGTCAACACAAGCACCAGATAGACCAGGATGAACAGTCCACCGCCATCCTTAGCCGCCAAATAGGGAAAACGCCATATATTTCCCACCCCTACGGCACTTCCCGCTGCCGCCAACACAAATCCGATGGAACTGCTAAATCCACCTTTTTTCTCTTCTTTCATTTCTCCATTCTCCATTTACTTTATATTTGTATCATATGGTAGACAAAAGTATCCTTTCTTTTGCCCTAACATTTCCCTATTATACACCCAAATGAACAATGACACCAGAAATATCTGATGTCATATCACAATCATACTGTAATTTTGCTCCTATTTTTACAAACAAATGTATTCATAGTGACAACAGAGTTTTTCGGCATTTTTTATCGAATCCGAGCCCTCCTTGACTCTACCACTATTGTAGACTTTATAATTCGGTAGTATAATACTGTGCGAAAGGAGATTGTTATGGAAAAGAATTTAACTACCGGAAATATTTTTAAAACTATGCTATCTTTTTCTGTGCCTTTTATGCTGTCCTATTTTTTTCAGAAGCTGTATGGCATGGCTGATTTACTGATTATTGGGCAATTCTACGGCGTAAGCTATACCACTGGAGTTTCTATCGGCAGTCAGATTATGAACTTTTTTACTGCTGTTATTGTAGGGCTTGCCATGGGCTCTACTGTTATGATCGGAAAATATATCGGCGCGGAACAGAAAGAAAAAGCCTCCGAAGCCATTGGAAATACCATTACCTTTTTTATGGCACTTTCTATTGTGCTTATGATACTTTTAATCCTACTGGTTCGTCCCATTGTATCCTTGGTGTCCACCCCGGAAGAAGCCGTATCCGGCACCATCACCTACCTGCTGATCTGCTTTGTTGGGATTCCTTTTATCACTGCATATAACATTATCAGTTCCATCTTCCGCAGCCTCGGGGATTCCAAAAGTCCCATGTATTTTATCGCCATTGCCTGTGCCGCCAATATCGCACTGGACTATTTTTTTATTGGCTACCTGCATCTTGGCACCGCTGGGGCTGCCCTTGGAACAACCCTTTCTCAAACCATCAGCGTCTTAGTATCCCTTGGGATGATACGAAAAAAACAGACGGGG
>CAYLUV010000173.1:0-3527 GCA_964386955.1 uncultured Lachnospiraceae bacterium | reverse complement strand
ACATTGTCAACCAGTCTACACGATTCACCCCCGAATTGCAAGGCATCAAACTCAGGATCAATGGACTGTACAACCGGCGCCCCTAGTTGCCGTCTGTTTTTGCGCCATCGCCGTCGCGAAACGCCTCCCGCAGCGCCTGCTCCAGTGTCCCGGCCTTCGCATGCGCCAGCGTGTCTATCCGGCGGAGGTTGTGTCGCTCGATGCGCGTCTCCTCGCCGAACCCCAAGACGTAGCGCAGGCAGATCCGGTAGATGATCTCCGTCGGGGCGCATCCGTACACCTGCTTCGCGAAAATGTGCCGCAGACGCGCCGCGCCGTCCGGGAAGCGCACCTTCAAGCCTCCGCTCCGATAGAGCCGCTTCACGATTTCCGCGAGGTACAGTCCCGACTTCATGTAGAGATCGGCGAACGTCGCCTCCGGATCGTCGAAGCAGCCGGGATTCTCCCCTTCCAGACGATCCACCATGTCCTTCACCACCGTGCGCGGCGTGAAGATCTGGTTCGTCCGCTGCGGCGGCACGTAGTCGAAGATGTCACCGCGCCGGCCATCCTCGAAGTAGTTCGCCAGTTCCCTCCGCCGCTTCATGAACTCCGCCACGGCGTCGTTGAACACCACCTCGTCAAAGAGATGTCCATCGAAATGCCGCCGATGTGCCGCGTCGCGGATTTCGTTTCCCTGCGCGTCCTTCAGGTAGTAGTCCCCGCCGTCGCGCAGCATCCGGAACTGGTCGAGCGTCACGCCGCGCCCCGTCTGCGGGTTCACCGTCACCTCCCAGAACACATCCGCCGGCACGAGCGTATCAAAGGTGGCAAGCGTCGTCGATTCGTCGCCATATGCCATGAGGAACGTCGGTATCGTGCGCGAGAAGCCGCGCAGATGGTCGCGTACACCGCCCTCGATGGCGTCCTTCTCCGCGCCGCGCCGCTCGGCCTCAATCGTCCCGGCAATCGTCTCCGCCGCTTTCCGCACCCCCTCGTCGCCCTTCAGGCGCGACTGAATGCCCGCCACCATCTCCTGCCGGGCCGCGTCGCGCCGCCGCGCATACTCGTCGCCGATTGCCGTAATCTCCCGCATGGACGCACCCGCGCGCTGCGCGTCCGCGATTTTGTCCGCCCCCTCCTTCTCCAGCTTCCGGTCGCGGATCACGTATTCGCCGTATTCCTCGCGCACGATCCGGTCTGTCGTCTCGCGCACCTTGCCCTCCAGGCGCCTCTGCGCGGAACTGCGGAGTTCCGCGCCGTACCGTTCCTTCGCCTGCGCGACGAGCGTGTCCGCGACCGGCTTGCCGAAGCGCTCCCGCAAGTCCGCCAGCTCGTCCTTCCCCGAACCGCCCGCGCGGCGTTCCGCCGCCTCGTCCGCCGCCTGATCCAAAAGGTCGTCCACCTCGTCGTAGACCTTCTCGCCGAAGAGGTCGGCCGCCAGCCCCACCACCCGCTCCGCCGGCACCTCCACCTCGCCGTCCGCGTTCAGGCCGAGCCTGTCCGCCGTGTCTTCGTCGACGGCCACCGCCGCCAACTTGCGCGGCATCTCGATTGCCTGCATTCCGTTGATCAGTTCGACAATCTCCTTCGGCGCGTTGAAAATGCCGGAGACGTTCGCGAACAGGAAATTGGACATGAATCCGCGCTCCACGACCTCCCGCGCGTGGATGCGCCGGGGAATCGACAAGACGGTCTCCGCGTCAAGCGCCACCATCGCCCCGCCGTCGTCCTCGCCGTACACCGGGAAGAAGTTCAGCAGTTCACGCACGTGCCGCTTCCGCGCATCGGCTCCGCCCTTCTCGCCGGACGTCTCCGGAATGAGGTCGTTCGCGAAGGCCTCGAAGATCGTCAGCGTCCGCGCCGGATCGAAGTCGAACACGTAGGCGTCGCGTTTGCGCCGAAAGCCGCCCTTGTCCTGGAACAGGCACGGATTCTGTGCGCGGAACGCCGCCTGCATGTAGAGCGCCGGACTTTTCACGTTCGACAGCATCAGCACCGCCGTCCACTCGGGCACCGTCACGCCCGTCGTGAGCTGCCCCACGGACAGCGTGATCGTCCGGTCATGCTTTCGGATCGCCTCCATCACGCGGGTGAACGCTTTTTCCTGCGCGTCGTCTTCGTCCATCCTTCCGTCGCCCGCCGCAAGAACGATTTCGTAGTCCTTGAAGATCGGATGCAGCGCCAGTTTCTTCGCCAGGGCCTTCGCCGCCGCCACGCGGTTGAGCAGCCAGAACGTGTGCCGCAGCTCGTCGCGCAGTTCGGGCGTGGAGAACGGGAAGCGCTCGCCCGACGTCAGCGCGTCCAGAAACGCATCCACGTCCGCGTCGTGGACGAACCGCCCCGATTCGTTCGTCTTGAAGAACTCGTTCAGGTCGAACGCATACTCCGCCCACGCGCCGTCCGCAAACGCCAGACCGCGCTTCGCCTTGTCACGGACAATTTCGGACATCTGGTACGTGTAGAGCGTCAGGCGCGGCAGGTTCGCGTACGGATTCTCCAGTTCCCGCGAATCGTCCCACGCGCGCTTCCGACGCTGTTCGTCCGCATACGTCCAGTTGAAGATCGCATCGTCCGCGAACTTCTCGTTCGCCAACGCCTTGAACGGCGTCCCGGAGAGATGAAGCGTGTGCCGTCGGCGGATGTGGTTGAACGCCATGTCCGTCTTGTACGTGTCCACACCCTCGTGCGCCTCGTCCACGATCAGCACGTCCCACGTCAGCCCCTTTTCCGCGCTGACCTCCTCCAGCTTGTCGTACATCCCGCCGAAGTGAATCGACCCTTTCAGGTCCTGAAGGCTCACGAACTCGATGCACCCCTTCACGTCGCCGGACGCCGTCGCCCGCGCCACGAACTGCGCCCGGTCGAGCACGTGCCGTCGACCCTGAACGCCCTCGACGCCGCTGACGAACAGCCAGCCCGACTGCGGCCCGAAGAACGTCTCGTAGTCGTCGTACCATGCATTCGCGATCGCCGGGCGATTCGTGACGACGAGAACGTTCCGCGCCCCTATCCGCTCACAGAGGTCGTACGCGGCCAGCGTCTTCCCAAAACGCGGCTTGCAGTTCCAGAGGAATTCGCCGCCCTTGTGCGAATCGAAGTAGGCTTTTGCCTTCGCCACGGCCGCCGCCTGCTCTTCGCGCAGCACGTACGGGACGGCGACCGCCTTCGCGTCGGACACGACGCCGTGGTTCTGCACGAAGTCCATGAAGTCGACCTTCGCCTGTTCGGGCGAGACGTAGAACCACTCCGTCCCCGCCTCGCGGCGGACGTCGAGACGCTCCAGGTAGCCGTGGAAGTCCGTGTCGCGGAACGCGCCGTATGGCGCCGTCATGAACGCCGCCTGCATCGACCACCAGATTTTGTACTCGACGCCCACCGTGTGCGTCTGCTCGCGAATCCGCGTCTCAACGGCGCGTTCCGTAAAGCCGATCTTCGTCCAACCCTCATGCCGCGTCACGCCCGGCGTCGTGTAGGCGTAGCACTGCGGCACAACCCGCTCCGCCGTGCGAATGTTGATTCCCGCCATCAGCCCATCTCCTTTATGT
>CAYLUV010000172.1:1670-3544 GCA_964386955.1 uncultured Lachnospiraceae bacterium | reverse complement strand
TCATGCCTAATGCCTTCACCATACGCCCGAAGCGACCATGCTGACCTTTGGTGCGTATTATACCACGCCATCGGTCTGAAAATCAACAGACCTCACACCTCCCGATTATTTGCGGCCATCGGAGCATGGCGGGAATCACGGGAATCAACGAACTTCAGGCCGCGTCCGCCGTTTCAGACATCTTCTGCGCGGCTACGCAGGGGCGGCAATTCTTCGGGCATTCGGGCGCGTACTACAGGCGCGGCGCGGCGCGGCCTACGCACGAAATCACGGCGAACGTGACAAGCCTCCTGTGTAGCGAATATCTTGAAAAGGCGCGTTCCGTGTTGCCGCAGACGATAGCGGCTGCCAAGGGGCGTTTTTGACATTCCCCCTGGTTCCATGGAGACGGAAATCAAAGTGCGCGGCCTGAAGGAACTCGAGCGGGCGCTGTCGCGCCTCCCCCGGCGGCTCGACGCCGCGGAGGCGCGGGCGAACATACGCATCGGCTTCCACTGCGTCCGGGAGGCGAAGGCGAACGCGCCGCGATCCCCGACAAAGAAGATCTTCTCGAAGACGCTGAAGCGCAAGCGGGCGACGTCCCGCCGCCAGTTCTTCCCCGGCGGGCTTGAGAAGTCCATACGGAGCGGGCCGGCCAGTGGCGGCGGCGTGTCCATATTCGTCGCGAAGAACTCCTACGCGGGCGCGTACGCCCGGCGCATCCACGACGAAAAGGGCGTGACGTGGCGCAGGCGCGGCCCCGGCACGGTCGCCAAGGGCGTACGCGCCGACGAGAAGTTCATCGCGCGGGCGGTGGCGGCGAACGCCGGCAACTACCGCCGCGTCTACGAGCAGGAAATCCAAAAGGAGCTGAATAGCCTATGATCGACCCATCCACGTTCGAGGCGTCCCTCGGGGAGGCGGAAGACGCATGTTTCGACGCATTGTGCCAGATCCTCGGCCTGCGCGCGGGGGTGACCGCGTTCATCGGCGCGAACGACGGGCGGGCGGACTGCATGGTGTTCGACGTCGGAGCCCTCCAGACGGGCGACATGGCGGCGTACAGGGCGGAACGCTTCCACTTCAGGGGGCAGGCCGACCTGTACAACAGAAGCCGCCGCAAGCTCCAGGCGTGGCTCATGCGCATCGTCGCCGCCCTCCCCGTGCAGCGGCACGGCGGGACGGAGAGCCACCTGCGGACGGACACGAACGTGGTCCAGTTCCGCGTCGTCCCGGAGCCGACGGCCATATCCGCCGTCTCGTCCGCCGCCGTCGAGACGGCCACGAACGAGAAGAAGATCCCGGTCTACACGGCGACGGTGGCGTTCGACATCGTTTTCAAGACGGGCGTGCGGGAGACGGAGGCCGCCCGGTCGCCCGACGACGCGGGCGAATGACGCGCGGGGCGTCAGTCCGCGTTTGACCGGGGGGCTGGAAGTGTACGGCATCTTGCCGGAAAGGAGAAAACAAAACCATGGCAACGACAGCATCGGCAGAGGAGTTTTTCGGCGCGGGGTCGCCCTTCGGGGAGATCGCGGGCTGGGTCGCGCAGGACGGCGGCGGAGTGTCGAAGGAGAAGGAACGCGCCTCGGTCCTGGGCGCGGACGGCGACGAGGTGCGCCACGTGGACTGGAACGAGAAGCACACCACGTCGTGCGTCTACATCCCGGCCGACGGCGTGACGGGCGGCGACTTCTCGATCCCGTCCGTCGGCGGGCTGTTGAACGGATATGTAATCGATTCCGCCTCGCTCGCGTACTCTCAGGACGTCCCGAAGCTGACGGTGAACGGCCACAAGGCCGTACTGAAAACGGCGAACGCCTACGCGGACATGCGCACGTACTCGCCCTCGGTCAAACTCCCCTTCGTCGCGCTCGGCGTCCCCGACAAGATCG
>CAYLUV010000172.1:0-1570 GCA_964386955.1 uncultured Lachnospiraceae bacterium | reverse complement strand
CCTGCGACGGCGCGGCGTCTCGCTCGGCGACCTCTCGGCGGGGGAGGTCGCCGCGCTCGTCCACGCCGTGGAGCGGGTGTGCTCGCCGTACTCGTACGTGGACGCCGAACTGGTCGAGCGCCCCGTCGCCGTCTGCGATGGGGTGTGGCTCTGGCCGCCCACGGCCGGTGCGCAGATATGGCTCGACGAGTACGCGGCGAAATGGTGGCCGAAAGGCTCGATGCGCCACAAGTGGGCGACCGTGTACGCCCTTAGGAACGCCCGCGACAGGGACGCCTTCGCGTCTCTCACCACGCGCCGGAGGGCGGAGGCGGCCATCGTCAAGTGCGCCCTGACGCTCCCCGTCCACGGGGCGGAGCTGCAGGCGGCGGTCGACCGGGCGTACGGCGTGGACCCGCGCGACGCGCCGCGTCCGCGCAGGGCGCGGGCGGAGCGGCTGAAGGAACAGGCGCAGACGGACTTCGCCACGCTCGTCGCCCGGCTGGAGGTCGAGAGCGGAATCCCCCGCGATTCGTGGCTCTGGGGGCGGTCGCTCGTCTACACCATGACCGCCTACGTGACGATGCACGAGTTCGCCGCCGCGTTCTCCGCCGGAGGCGGCAGGGGGCGGTCGCGCATGATGGACGAACTCGACGACGCGCTCGGCAACCTCGCCCGCGTCAAGGAGGCGATCGTGCGCCGGATCGGGGGCGCGAAGGACGCGCAGGAGGCGGCGACATGAACAAAGTGCTTGAATACGTCATTCGCGCGAAGGACGCGACAGGAAGCGCGGTTTCGTCCGCCCTGTCGAAGATCAAGTCGCTTGGCGCGAAGTTCCTGGAACAGGCGGCGAACGTCCGCGCCGCGCTCGGGATGCTGTCGAACGTGGCGCGTTCGTTCGCCTCCGTCTTCGCCCGCGCAGTCGGCGAGGCGTTCGCCGTCGAACGCGCCGTCGCCAACTTCCGCACGCTGCTCGGCTCGGCGGACGCGGCGAAGGAGCACGTCGCCGCCCTCCGGGAGTTCGCCGCGACGACCCCGCTGGAGTTCAAGGGCATCTCCGAGGCGTCGAAGCTGCTCCTCTCGTTCGGCGCGACGGCCGACGAGGTGATGCCGGCGCTCTGAGCGCAAGCATCCGCCGTCGCTTTTCACCCGGGAGTTTGACGGCGTAGAACCAGTAGCCGTGGTGCGCGACCACGGATCCGTTCCGTCTGAATTTCGCCATGCGTCCTTCTCCTTGCCAGACCCGCGCGCCGTGAAAAGTGTTGGCAAGTGTTGGTAAACTGCCGGCCAGCACTTACCGCCACAACTTCCACTTGCGCGGTTTTTGCCCTCAACGGCGAACGGAAAAGCCGCGAAAGCCTTTATTTCTTCAATTGTCGCACACGGGCGAAATGGTCGGACCGAGGGGATTTGAACCCCTGACCTTTTGCACCCCAAGCAAACGCGCTACCAGGCTGCGCTACGGTCCGAAAGAACATGGGTAGGAGTTTATCAAAATCCGTCTTTCTCGTCAAGTGACGACGGAAAAAGTTACAGGGCGGAAAGTTGTAATATCTCGTGGCGCAGTTTCAGACAAGGGGAAACAATGCCG
>CAYLUV010000171.1:0-3557 GCA_964386955.1 uncultured Lachnospiraceae bacterium | reverse complement strand
TTGGATACGCGAAAAGCCGCGCAAGGCGGCCACACGCTTCGTGACAGATGAACAAGAAGTTAACGCCACGCAGTATACCATAATCCGTGCCGGTGTGTCCCCGATTTCCAAGCGACAAGCAACTACAACGCCGACCACGGTCTGCGACCCTGTCACGACATAGGTTGCTCCCTCGCCGTCCGCGAAGCCGTCGCCGGCGACATGTATGTCGCCGCACATGACGGGCGTCCCGTCGTAGACCTTCGACGCGCTGGCGGAGGTGAGCGTGACCGTGCGCGGCGAAATGGAGACCGTCGTGGAATTGGTCACGGGGAGGTAGCCGGGCACGGCGATTGCGCACCAAACCGTGTACGCGCCCGCGTCCGTGACGCAGGGGGCGTGGCCGTCCACGCCAACCCCACCGGCGGCAGGGACTCCCCGGAATCGCTTCCGCCGTCCACGGAAGCAGATCCCTCCGTCACGCCCCCGTCCGAAACGCGGGCGTACTCCACCGTGGCGTCCGCGATTCCATCAGCCAGCACCACGGACACGCCATGTGCCGCGCCGTCGTATTTGCCCGATCAGCCCGTCACGGACACGTCGTCGTCCGTGAACGGCACGTCCCGACCCGTCACCACGAACACGGCCGTCTCCACCGCACCCGCCACGCCGTTCGTGTATGTCGTGTACGTGAGCGTGTACAGGCCATTTCTCCCCACATTCCCCTCGTACGCCCCTCGCCTGCCAGCCCCTCGGCGAGCGGAATGCCGTCCTGCACGAGCGTCACCGTGGCGGCTGCGCCGCCGTGCCACAGGCTCGAATGGCGCAACATCTCCGTTCCGTCCGACGGATTGCGCCCTTCCCCGCTCGCGTGTCGATGACCATCTTCCCGTTCGATGCCGACGAAATGACACGCCCAGCCCCATGTGCCACGAGCGTGACGCACGACAGCACCGCCAAGCAAAACAAGCTTTTCGTCATGCCAAATCGCATCTGAACCTACCTCTTTCTTCCTTCGAAAAATGATGTACCGTTCATTCCATCCGGCTTGCCACCGCCATTGCGATGTCCTATAATGCCCCGTGTATGGAAAAGCCAGTCGTCCATTCCATGAAGCGCCGCTGTTTCTGCCACGACTATTCCGGCCGGGGCATTTACATGATTACACTTGAAGTAGCGGGGCGCCTCCCACTGCTGGGTCGGCTTGTTGGCGAACGAATCGTCCCCACGCCGCTTGGCAAAGCCGTGGCCGACTGCTGGCAGTAGATTCCGCGCTTCCACCCCGACGTGCAACTCCTGGAATGCGCCGTGATGCCCGACCACTTCCATGGGTTGCTGTTTGTGCGCCGCCCCATTGCGTACCATCTGGGCGTAGTGGTGCGGGGCTTCAAGGCCGGGTGTACCCAGAGATATCGCGCCATATACGATATGGCGCGACACCTGACCGGCTGACGCACATCCCGCGCACAATCCCACCGATAGAATGTGGCACAATACCCCCTCCGAAAAATGCCGGAATTCCGCCGAGCTGTGTACCCGCAACCCTGCCGCAGACAAGCGCTGTAATGCCACTGAGCCATTATCCACTGAAAAGTGACGGAACGGTCGCCGAATGGTGCGCCTGTCGGTCTGCGCCCTTCATCAGCCCTGGCGAAAAGCAAATCGCCTGCGCCGCACTCGATGCCGGACTGCCTCTCGTTGCGCTGAAAGCGGATGGCTTCGCGCCGCGCTACAAGCCGCCGGGCCGTTATTTCGACGCCTGCGCGACGGGACGACTTCTCCTCCTCGCGCCCCACGCCCATGGCCTGTCCAATGTTAGCGGGGCATATATACCCCGCACCTCCATCACCCACGTCCAATGCCTGGCACTCAATCGACTGGCCGCAACCCCGAGGGGGTTACAGTCCGCGCCGCCTCATAGTATTCTTTGAATCATCACAAACAAGGACTACCATGGACACGACAACGACAAATGATACCGAAATTATTGAGATGCTGCAAACGCCCATGGACGAGGGCATGCAGGGTTTTCCCGCCGTGGCGGCGCGGATGTACAACCTCGCCATGCAGTTCGAGCGAGAGCCGCACCTCGGGGCGGGCAGGTACGAGCGCACCGGGGAGAGGACCGGCTACGCCAACGGCCACAAGCCGAAGACGCTGAAGACCGCGGCGGGCAATCTCCGGCTGCGGATTCCGCAGGTGCGCGCCTCCGACAGGCCGTTCTACCCGAGAAGCCCCGAACGGGGGACCCGCAGCGACCGGACGATCAGGATGGCCGTCGCCGAGATGTACGTCAAGGGCGTCTCGACGCGCAAAGTGCAGTCCGTGTTCGAGGAACCGTGCGACGTGGACGTCACGGCGGAGCAGGTGTCACGGGCCATGCGGGAACTCGACGGTGAACTGGAGAACTGGCGCAAACGGCCGATCGGCGTCGTGAAGGTCCTCTTCGCCGACGCCACCTACCACAAGGTGTGCGTCAACGGCGTCGTGGTGGCGACGGCGACGTTCATCGTCACCGGCGTCCTCGAGGACGGCCATCGAGCCGTCCTGGCTCCCGGCGTCCCCTGGCAGCGCTGCCAGATGCATCTCCAGCAGAACGCGCAGGCATATGTGACGAAGTCGTCCCTGAAGGCCGAGGTGGCGCAGGACATTCGCCCGGTCTTCAACGCCAGGCCCCTGGACGAGGCAAGGCGGATCCTTGCGGACATTGTCGAGAAGTCCGCCAGGACCCAGTCCAGGCTTTCCGCGTGGATGGAGGACGACATCCCCGAAGGACTGACGGTGTTCGCATTCCCGGCGGCGGTCCGGCAGTTCCTGCGGACCAACAACATGGAGGAGAACCTCAACAGGCAGATCAGACAACGAACGAGGCTGAGACCCGCTTTCCCGAACGTCGACTCACTGCCGGGGCTGGTCGGCGCCATCTGCGTGGAAATAAGCGACGAGTGGGAAACGAACAGCTACCGCTACATGTCGGCAATCAAGGAACTATGAGCACGGAACGAATTTACAGAAAGAACACTTGCATTGTCCCCGACTCATGCACCGCCACGTCCAGTACGGACGGATACGCCGTGTCGTATAACGCACATTTCGGCCGATACGCCGTATCCCAAGACCAGTACCACAAGGCGATTCCGCACATTCACTTATCTCCCATGCGCGAAACGACCGCGATCCCTTCATCGAGCATCTTTACTGGAATCGCCCGACGCAGTTCGTCGAAGGCTTCGCAGAGCCAACGGACGGCCTCGTTCCACTTCTCCGATGTCTTAAAAGAGAAACGGGCGTTCTCGAACGAGACACGCGAAGAACACCGATGCTCCAGACGCTGCCATATCACCACCCCCCAATGCCGTTCCACCTCAAACCACAAATATTACAAAGAAAGCAGCGAACGGAACGATGAGGGTAGAAGATACAAGAGAGAAGAGAGCAAAAAGTGGCGCGCGAAAACTACAGGCGCTCGGCGGCGGCGGCCTCGTTCGCGGCGAGGCCCGTCATGAGCAGGCAGAGGTCGCGCCGCACCTCCTCGTCCGGCACGGCCAGCGTGTAACGGCCGGTGGCGTACGAATAGT
>CAYLUV010000170.1:0-3578 GCA_964386955.1 uncultured Lachnospiraceae bacterium | reverse complement strand
CAATAATTTTCTCGTTTTTCAAAAAACTTCCTCCATCTATCTTATTTGTCACGGTAAATAATCTCATCTCTTCCAGGGCCATTGGAAATCATAGTAATTGGGAAGCCGATCTTTTCTTCCACAAACTCAATGTATCTACGGCAATTTTCTGGGAGGTCCTCATATTTCTTAATGCCGCGGATATCACATTTCCAACCTGGCAATGTCTCTAAAACTGGTTTTGCCTTCTCCAATCTTGCAGTGGTTGGGAATTCTGTGGTGATCTCGCCGTCGATATCGTAAGCCACGCACACTGGAATCTCATCCAGATAACCGAGCACATCCAGTACGGTAAATGCCACATCTGTGGTTCCTTGGAGACGGCAGCCATACTTAGATGCCACCACGTCAAACCAACCCATACGTCTTGGGCGACCTGTAGTGGCGCCAAATTCTCCACCATCGCCACCGCGTCGGCGAAGTTCATCTGCTTCCTCTCCAAATATCTCAGATACGAAAGCTCCGGCTCCCACTGCACTGGAGTAAGCCTTACATACGGTCACAATCTTTTCAATGGCGTATGGAGGAACTCCCGCGCCAATGGCACCGTAACCTGCCAAAGTGGAGGAAGAAGTAACCATCGGATAAATGCCATGATCTGGATCCTTTAAGGCACCCAACTGGCCTTCCAACAAAATATTCTTGCCTTCCTTCATGGAATTATACAGATATAAAGAAACATCACCTACATAAGGTGCAATCATCTCTTTGTAGTTCATCAGCTCTGCGTAGATGTCTTCCGGCTGCAGTGCTGGTTTGTGATATAAATGCTCCAATAGAATATTCTTTGTCTCACATATTCTATTTACTTTGTCCATAATGGACGCTTTATCATCAAAAAGCTCACACACCTGGAAACCAATTTTTGCAAATTTGTCAGAATAAAATGGTGCAATTCCAGATTTTGTAGAACCAAAGGATTTTTTACCTAATCGTTCTTCCTCATATTGGTCGAACAAAACATGGTAAGACATAACAATCTGTGCACGATCTGATACCATCAGCTTTGGTGCTGGTACCCCTTTTGCAATAATCTCGTTCATCTCACCCACTAATTTGGGAATATCCAGTGCCACACCGTTTCCGATCACGCTGGTGGTGTGATCGTAGAAAGCGCCGGACGGTAAGGTGTGAAGGGCAAACTTGCCATACTCGTTGACAATGGTATGTCCTGCATTGGCTCCACCCTGATAGCGCACGATAATATCAGCATTTTCTGCCAGCATATCTGTAATTTTACCTTTTCCTTCGTCGCCCCAATTGGCACCTACGATTGCTTGAATCATATGAATTCCTCCTACTCATATAAACCTAAATGATGTAATAATTTCCTAGTCACTGTTCTTGTTAGAACCCTAACATATTTTATAGAATATACCCATCTCTATCAATTAGGCAAGGTCTTTCATAAAAAAAATTAAATTTTTTTGTCACTGATGGATTTTTATGGATAAAAAATCCTTTTTCTAGGAAATCATTTCCTATGCCTTCACCTTTGGCTGATACATCATCTCCGTCACCGCGTACACCGTAATAAATGCCTTAGGGTCTACCTTGGTAACATAATTCATAAGCTGTCGGTACTCATTTTTATCTACAATGGTATTAATCTCCACATGTTCCTCCCCAGAATAAGCGCCATAAGCCTTGTAGGTTGTGGCACCACTCACAAGATGATAGAGAATGAACTCCAAAATTTCTTCCTCTTTCTCAGAGATAATGCAGACACGTTTTTTCACAGTGGAACCGAAAATGCAGTGATCTAACACAATTCCGTTAAAATAAGTTCCCAAAACACTGAGTACCAAGGTCTTTTTGTCATATACCAGTGCAGAGGACAACGCAACCGCCATGCCAGCCGCACTCATGGCCTTTCCCAGATCCATATGGAAAAACTTGTTCAGTAATTTTGCCACAATATCCAGACCGCCGGAGGATGCATTGCGATTAAACAGCATAGCAAGTCCCACACTGACTACCACACAGTAACATATGGTGTCCAAGGTCTGGTCTCCCGTCAGCGACTGATTGTTTGGAAAAACAAACTCAAACACCGCCAAAATCACCGGAAGCATAATCGACGTATATACTGTTTTAACGCCGAAATCTCTCCCAATCAACAAAAATCCCACCAACAATAATGCCACATTCAGTACCATAGTAATGGCGGATACAGAGAGGGGCACAAAATTTGCCAGCACGATGGCAAGACCAGAGATACTTCCTACCGATACGTTACTCGGCATCAAGAAGAAAAATACCGCCGCTGAAACAATCACCGTAGCAACGGTAATGGTCAAAAAATCTATTATATTTTCTTTCATTTTCATATCGTTTCCTCACATAGAAAATGCCTGCTGAATTACTTGCGGAAACCGCCGTAATTCAAATCAGGCATCTTTCTCTTATTCCATACTCATTTTGTCAAGCAATTGTTCAATCTTGGATACAAACAAATCAAATGCTACATCGTTCTTGCCACTGTTGATGACAACATCTGCCTTTGATCTAGTTGGTTCCACGTAGAGATAGTGCATCGGTTTCACCGTAGTCAAATACTGATCGATAATCCCATTCAAATCTCTACCTCGCTCTTCCACGTCTCGCAGAATTCTTCGAAGAATACGCTCATCGGCATCCGCTTCCACATATACCTTGATATCTAAAAGCTCTCGAATCCGTTCGTCCGCCAGCAAAAGAATACCTTCCACCAAGATAACCGGCTTCGGCTCAATACGAAGCACCTCTTCGGAACGGTTATGCTGACTATAATCATAAACAGGACAATCAATGGACTCTCCGTTTTTTAACTTCTTCAAATGATCTACCAAAAGGTCTGTCTCCAAAGAATCGGGATGATCATAATTCACCTTTACACGATCTTCAAATGATGTACCATCCTGTCTGCGATAATAGTTGTCATGGTAAATAACAACCACATCATCTCCAAAATATTTTTTTACACGATTGGTAAAGGTCGATTTGCCAGAACCGGATCCGCCGGCAATTCCTATGATAATACTTTCCATCCTTTTTCCCCCTTTTCTATTGTTATCGTTTATGTCCGTTCTATATTATACGGGGCATTTCGATATTTTACAAGGGGATTATACACCGAAATCCAGTTCTATCTTACTTCCTCGGTTGGATTTCTGAATCATCACCTTCTTCGGAATGGCTTCCTTTAGCTCCGCACGATGGCTGATAATGCCAATCAGCTTATTGCCGCTGGAAAGTTCTCGCAACATATCCATGGCATCATTTAGCGTACTTTCGTCTAAAGTACCAAAGCCTTCGTCGATAAATAGGGTATCCATCTTAATTCCCCCGGCATTGGCTGTTACATGATCGGAAAGTCCCAGAGCAAGACTTAGGGAAGCCATAAAGCTTTCCCCTCCGGAAAGGGTACTGACCGGACGCTTCTTTCCCGTGTAATTATCTAAGATATCAAGATTTAGCGCAATATTACTCTTTGCCTCCATATCCTCATGACGAAAGAGCTGGTATTGTCCTCCACTCATAGGCAAAAGACGCTTATT
>CAYLUV010000169.1:0-3699 GCA_964386955.1 uncultured Lachnospiraceae bacterium | reverse complement strand
TCTTGTCCTCATCTCTCTGGTCGAAGTCCACCAGAATGTTGCTGCCGTATTTGTCTTTGCCGATGTAGAAACCTTTGCTGTCCAGTTTTCCGGAGTAGTTGAATGGATACAGGTTTGCAACAGAGCTGGCAGGCAACACACGCTCGAACTGCGTACCAAAGGCATTGTGACCACTGGGACTGACGCAGCGGAAGCCCTGCTGCTGACGGAGCAGGAGCTTGTCCACATTCAGCTTGCTTCTGACCAGTTCCGTCAGCACATCGGTCTGGAGCAGCTTGAGGGTGTTGTAGTCAGAGGCCGTCAGTTCGATATACACCGCGCAGTGGAGCAGAGGCTCACGGTTGCGGTGCATGGTGGCGACCAGATTGGCCACATCCTGCAGATTGCTTTCCGCAGTGACCGTTTGCTGCAGGTCGTTGGTGTTGGAGCTGTTCAGACGGTTCTTGTTGGCAGCATTCTGGATGATGCGCTTTTCCTCGGTGGGCGTGACCTGCCGGGTGTAAATGCGCAGGGTGATGCCGTCCTTCTCGCCCAGGTGACGGAGGATAGCCTGTTCGTCGGTGCTGGTGGGATACTCACGGAGCGCCCAGACGCAGCGGTAGGTGTTGCCGCAGATGAAGTGATCCGGCTGAAAGCTGACCACGGAGGGCGCGATCATGTCCAGAAAAGATTTGATCTTTGCGTCCTCACGGCTCTGTGGAACGGAGCTTTTCGTTTCCTTTGCCAAGTTTGATACCTCCTTTACTCTCCGACGATGACCCAGCGGTCGCCATCGAAATCTTCAAACTTTTCCGTGGTCACATTCTGTTCGAAGTACACGCCCAGCATCCGTTTGAGATCCTGCTCGGTGGCGCGGCGGGTGGTAAAGCCGTTGTCATTGATGTTCTGCTCGATGCGGGACAGGTACGGGAAGATATCTGTGTCCTTTTCCTTGCGCAGGCGGATAATGATATAAAACTCGCGGCTGGATGCCATCAACACTTGAATGCGATCGAGATGCTTACTATCCTGCTCCAGCAGTCTGCGGATGGCAGGGAGTTCCTCCTGATCCAACCGCTCCCGATAAAAATTCTTGTTGCGCTCGAAGGATTCCTTGGAGTTGAGTGCCAGCATTTCAATCTCGGCCTGTCCCTTGACCACATTCAGCAGAGCGTAGATCCTTGCACTGATGCTGGAGTCCGGCAGAACGCTGATATTGGTAGGCTTGATGATGAAGAATACCAAATCGCCCGCGCGAGTGGCGATGCAGTAGTCCTTGATGCTGCCGATGCCCATGAGCTGCCGGGTGGATTGTACGGCGGTGTCTTTTTTCTTCCTGTTCATTCGAGCCTCCATTCATAGAATTGCTGTTTTGTAATGAGAAAGGCCACGGCATATCGGATGAAGTCCAGAATGCTTGTGCCATCAAACCGGATGCTGAGAAAGGCGTAGACTGCCGTCAGCACCAGTGGGATAAAGATGCCGGTCTGGGTCAGCGCCAGCACAGAGAGCAGAAGTCCCACGCCGATGATGCCGATGTCCTTCAGTTCCCACAGCCACAGCGTGGCCTTTGCGGTCAGATTATCGGGATAGATATACACAGAGTGCGTCACCTCCAGTAAACAAATAAGGCCGCCGAGGGTTGCTCGGCGGCCTGTATGGTTGCTTATTATTCAGCTTTGTTTTGTGCTTCGTAGGCATCCAACGCCTGCTCGATGAGTCCGATGACGAACTCCTTCTGACTGATCTTTCTGCCACGCTGCTTCTCTGCGGCGATGTAATTCTTCAGCCGTTGATCCAATTCCTCGTTGATCTGAAATGCGAGTGTCTTAGCTGTTGCCATAGTGTTTTTCCCTCCTTCAAAGTGTTCTTTGAGTACCATTTCTACATATTCGCCCAGAGTCTTGAGATCGAGTTTTTCTTTCTCTGCGATGACCTTTGCATGCAAGCCTGCTGGGATCTTAGCGCATAGGTTGATACGTTCTTCCATACTGCCTGCTCCTTTCTTCGATTTTGCAAGCAAAGCATACTGTAACCAAGAGCAAATAGCTATTCACAGATACCAACAAAGAACTTCTGATAAAAGCAAGCAAAGCGCCAAAAATGAAGCGATCCTTTTGAAAAGTTGCTCGTTCCAATTCACCGAAAGGGAAACTGATATTTAGCCGATAAATTTAACACCAATTTGCCGAAAAATAATTTGCCAATCAACCGAATTTTCTTGATTTTAATTCTCAGCAGAGTATAATAAGAGGCGATAGGACACATTCATAGAATTGAGGTGCTTCATATGGAAAACTATAAAAAGCGCATCGCTGACCATATTTTGGCAAGAAAATTAGAGGGCAAGGGAGCCGTTTTGATTGAGGGGCCTAAATGGTGTGGCAAAACAACAACGGCAGAACAGGTTGCAGCCAGCATTCTGTACATGGACGATCCAGAGAAAAAAGAGCAAAATATTGCCATGTCAGAACTGAATCCCAAGCGGCTATTGAAAGGTGCTGTGCCTCGCTTGATTGACGAATGGCAAATTGCACCCAAACTGTGGGATGCCATCCGGTTTGAGGTCGACCACCGTCGGGAACTTGGCCAGTTTGTGTTGACGGGTTCCGCCGTTCCTCCCGACACCAAGGAAATCACACATTCCGGTACGGGCCGTTTTACGTGGTTGACTATGCGTCCCATGAGCATCTTCGAATCCGGAGATTCCAGCGGTGAAGTAAGCCTAAAAAACTTGTTTGAGCAGCCGGACGAGATTGATGGCGAGGCAAATCTTGACATTGAACGCCTGGCTTTTCTTGTTTGCAGAGGAGGCTGGCCACAGTCAATTGATATGCGTGATGAGATCGCTCTGGATCAGCCTATCGACTATTACGAAGCTGTCGTAAAGTCTGATATCAACCGTGCGGATGGCATCCAGAAAAATCCTGAGCGCGTCAAGCGTCTTATGCGGTCTTATGCCAGAAATCAGGGGAGCCAAATCCCAAACACAGTTATTGCGCAGGACATTGCTGCAAATGATGAAGCAACGATGGATACAGATACCGTTGCCTCTTACCTGAATGCGTTACGGAAAATCTTCGTCATAGAGGATATGCCTGCATGGAATCCCAATCTGCGTTCCAAAACGGCGATTCGTTCTTCGGACACGCGCTACTATGTTGATCCTTCTATTGCGGCAGCAGCTTTGGGAATTGGTCCGCAGGATCTGATTAATGACTTAAAGACTTTTGGCTTTCTGTTTGAAACTCTGTGCGTCCGTGACCTGCGTGTCTTTGCTGATGCACTAAATGGTGAGGTTTACCACTACCGCGATAAGGATGGCTTGGAGTGTGACGCCGTGATTCATCTCAGAAATGGTGCATACGGATTGGTTGAAATCAAACTCGGCGGCGACAGGCTGATTGAGGAAGGCTCCGTCAATCTAAAAGCACTGAGCGATAAAATTGATACGGATAAAATGAAAAAGCCTGCATTCCTGATGGTGCTGACCGGTACCGGGGATTATGCGTACCGCAGACCTGATGGCGTTTATGTGGTTCCCATTGGATGCTTGAAAGACTAACGCTATTTTGAGAGAGCGCCTGACTGTATGTCAGGCGCTCTCTCCATTACCATTGACCCAAAGCACCAATGCAATGCCTCTCAGCACAAAGTCCACACACGGAATCGCCACGCTGTTGCCAAGCGCCTTGTATCGTGCGGAGTCCGAAGCGTTAG
>CAYLUV010000168.1:0-3706 GCA_964386955.1 uncultured Lachnospiraceae bacterium | reverse complement strand
GTTATCTCCCAGTTTCATAACGGAACCTTTCCCGTACTCTTTCTCAATCTCTGAAATAGCTTTCTTCAATGCGCTTAACTTCTCTTCGTTTACCATAAATCTATCTACCTTTCTTCGTTAAAATGGCTCTCTTTCTGAGTATCTCTCCTCAGCAATCACCTTATTGTCTCTTTTTCTCTGACAGTATAACACACTTCAAAAATAAAAACAAGTGTTTGTTTTGGTTATTTTTGTAAGTTTTGTTTTTGTATAACAAAACACCATTTTCCTGGGTAAAAAAAGATTCGATATAGTTAACTCTACATCGAATCTTTTCTTTATTTTTCATATGTTTTTATAAGGGTATCCCGCAAAAGACACAGGGCATAGGCCACGGAACTTTCCCGGATTTTTTGACGATTTCCAGAGAAAACACATTCTTTCACATGATTTTCTCCGGCGGCGTAACAACTCATATAGACTAACCCTACCGGTTTATTCTCTGTTGCGCCTCCTGGACCGGCCAAACCTGTAATGGAAACTGCCACATCCGCATCTGCTGCTTTTGCGGCACCTTCTGCCATCTCCGCTGCCGTCTGGCTGGAAACCGCACCATAGGCCTCTAACGTTTCTTCCTTCACACCCAAGAGCTTACTTTTCGCCTGATTGGAATAAGTGACATAGCCCTCATGGAACACTTCAGATACACCGGATACACCTACCAATCTGCCGGACAAAAGACCACCTGTACAGGATTCCGCCGTTGCCAAAGTGAGATGATTCTTTTGAAGAAGTTTTACGATACTGTCCTCCAAAGTCTCTTGTTCTTCCATGGTATAAACATAATCCTGGAATCTGTCTCGGATTTTCTCACATACAGGAAGAACTAGCGCCTCCCCTGCTTCTTGACTGGAAGCTCTGGCAGATACCCTAAGATGTACTTCCCCCGTCTTTGCATAAGGCGCAATGGTAGGATTTGTCTGGGCATCAATCAAATCTTTCAGTTGATCTTCCACATAGCTTTCTCCCAGTCCGCAGACCTTCACCGTCTTGGAGTAAATCATTCCCCCACTCAAGTTCTGAAGATAAGGCTCTACCTGCTCTTCAAAGAGTGGTCTTAATTCATTGGGAGGACCAGGCAATAAAATCACATGCTTGTCTCCCTCTTTATTTTTTAAGATCAGCCCCGGCGCAGTACCATTGGGATTAAATAATATCTTCGCCCCCTCCGGTACCATAGCCTGCTTCCAGTTATTGTCCGTTATCTTTCTATGTTTTCTCTTATTAAAATAATTTATAATGGATTCCTTTACTTTTGCATCTTCATAGCAAGTAAGACCTAAAACCTTCGCCGCTGTCTCCTTCGTCAGATCATCTTCTGTGGGTCCAAGTCCACCGGATAAAATCACCACATCAGAACGGGAAAGTGCTTCTTCTATCGCCATAGTAAGCCTCTCCTCATTATCTCCAACGGAAGTTTCAAAATATACGGAATATCCAAGATATGCCATCTTTTCAGAAAGATAGGCCGCATTGGTATTTACAATATTGCCCATCAAAATCTCCGTGCCTACAGAAATCAGCTCTGCAACCATAGGATATTCACCCCTTTATTTTTGTTCTGCCAATACCTGTTTGTTTTTCATAATGTAATCTACAAGAGAAATAACAGTAAGTGCAACAGCAATCCAAAGCACAACCTGTTCTATCCAATAAAATACGGTTCCTTCCGGATAAATAATCAATAACATGATCAGAATCATATGGGATACTGTTTTAAATTTACCCCAGTAACTTGCTGCAATAACAACACCATTGTCTGAAGCTACCAGACGAAATCCACTGATAATAAATTCTCTCGCCACAATAATGATAACAGCCCATGCAGGCATACGTTCCAATGCTACCAGACAGATCATCGCAGATGTCACTAAAAGTTTGTCTGCCAGAGGATCCATAAATTTTCCAAAGTTAGTCACAAGATTGTGTTTTCTTGCAATATGACCATCCAGATAATCCGTAAAACTTGCTGCAGCAAACAGTGCCAAAGCTGCAAGTTCTGTGGCTGTTCCCTTGTCCATTAACAAGAATACAACAAAAAATGGAATCATAATCACTCTTAAAATCGTCAGTTTATTTGGTAAATTCATCTCCATATACAACATCTCCTATCAAATCGTATTCATTTGCATCTGTAATTTTTACATTTACGAAGGTACCGGAAATAATCTCCTCCGGACTTCGAACAAAGACACTTCCATCTACCTTTGGCGCATCTTTCTGACTTCTTCCTACATAGATATCCTCGTCGAAGAGATAGCCATCTACACAGACTGGAATGGTCTTTCCAATCATCTGCTGATTCTTCTCATAGGAAATCTCCTGCTGCAGCTCCATGATCTCGTCTCTACGGCGTTCCTTGACCGCTTCTTCAATCTGTCCTTCCATCTCTGCTGCCTTTGTTCCCTCCTCCGGAGAGTAGGTAAATACACCAAGACGATCAAATTCCATCTCGTCCACAAAGGCAAGCATCGCCTCGTGGTCTTCCTCTGTCTCTCCTGGAAAACCAGAAATCAAAGTAGTGCGCAGTGTGATATCTGGAATACGAGCACGAAGTTTCTGAATGGTTTCCACCAATTCCGCATGGTTTGTTCTTCTTCCCATAGCTTTCAGAACCCGATCCTCACTATGCTGAATTGGCATATCCAGATAATTGCAGATTTTCTCTTCCTGTGCCATCACTTCGATCAGCTCATCTGTGATTTCCTCCGGATAACAATAAAGAATGCGAATCCATGTAATTCCATCAATCTCACATAACTTTCTTAAAAGCTCCGGCAGCATCTTTTTGCCATAAATGTCTTTTCCATAGACGGTAGTTTCCTGTGCCACAATGATAAGCTCATGGATTCCCCGCTGTGCAAGGGCTTTCGCCTCTGCAACGATATGTTCCATCGGAATACTGCGGTAATTGCCGCGAATGCTTGGGATAATACAGTAAGTGCAACGCTTATTACAGCCCTCTGCAATCTTCAGATAAGCGAGATAATCGCCCGTTGTAATCACACGCTCCACATTGCTAAGATCCGGAAGATAACTTAAATCCCGCATCAGTGTCACTTGTTTTTCCTGCAAGCCCTTCTCAATAGCTTCCACAATATCATCAATATTGGCAGAACCTAAAATTACATCCACTTCTGGAAGCTCTGTTCGAATCTCTTCATAATAACGCTGGGAAAGACATCCCGTCACCACGAGAAGTTTACAGCGCCCTTCTTTGTAAGATGCCATCTCCAAAATAGTCTCAATACTCTCTTCCTTCGCATCATGGATAAAGCAACAGGTATTGATTACAATGACATCCGCCTCTTCCTCCTGACTGACTGCCTGATATCCAGCTTTCTTAGTAAGTCCCAACATATACTCGCTGTCCACCAGGTTTTTATCGCAGCCCAGAGATACAAAAAATATATTCATCTACTGTTCCAACTTTCTATATAATTTTTTACGCTCTCATTATAACGATATATTTTTGATTTGTCCATCCTTTACAGATATTCTTCCAAATAGGTCTCCAACTGTTCCTCTGACATAAGGATTTTTCTCGGCTTAGTTCCCTCTTCTGGTCCCACAATACCTGCATCTGCCAACTGTTCTATGATTCTGGATGCACGGTTAAATCCAACCTTAAACATACGCTGAATCATACCGATGGACGCTTTTTCCT
>CAYLUV010000167.1:0-3724 GCA_964386955.1 uncultured Lachnospiraceae bacterium | reverse complement strand
CAGAGCGGGCTGGCCCATTGTGAACGACGGCTTTGATGAAAGCGAAGCCCCTGTCCTGTTTGGATACACCTGTGATATGCCGCGCATCAAGCATTTCGATACGGCGCTCTCCCTCCACGACCAGACAGGAACACTGATCTGCTTCGACTTTCAGGAAGAAACTATGCGTCGGATCTGCGGGCCAAGGGTATCTCTCCAATGCATTGACTTTGATGCAGTCGAAAGGAGTGTGCTCCATATCCCGGAAGAACCTGATTAAAACTCTATTACCCCTGCCTTTCGCAATCATCGCTCTACTCTATGGCGGTGGGTACCTATCTCAGTTCATTTACAACTATGAGATCTGGCAGCAAAGCGGTGGAACCACCTATGGTGGAACGGCACCGGAGTTTCCTGATTCCGACTTCGTTTCGTGCATCCTTGCTGCCTTCCGGTTTCCCTACGGTCTCTATGGCATAGGTATCTGTGTGCTTGTTCTGGCCCTGCTGATCATTATGGTCATGCGTATGGGGTACAGCGATACCGGCGAATATGACCGGGAAAGAAACCTGACCTACTCCAACAAGGGCACCTATGGAACCGCAGGATTTATGAACAAGAAGGAAATGAAAGGCGTACTGGACCTGGTCTCAGATGTGCGCAAGCATCATGGAATCATTCTTGGAGAATTGGAGGGGCAGGCTGTATGCCTCCCGGAAAAGACCCGCTTTAACGGCAACCTTGCGGTATACGGTGCCAGCGGCTCCAAAAAGACCCGTGCATTCTGCGTCAATATGATCCTCCAATGCGCTGCACGCAAAACCAGCCTGATTATCTGTGACCCAAAATCCGAGCTTTACGAAAAGACAAGCCAGTATCTTCGTGACAAGGGCTATGTGGTTCGGAAGTTCGATTTAGTCACGCCAAGCAGCTCTGACTCGTGGAACTGCCTGTCGGAGATCAACGGCCAGGAGCTGATGGCGCAGCTGTTCTGCGATGTCATTATCAAAAATACCGGCAGTGAGCGAGGTGATCATTTCTGGGACAACGCAGAAATGAATCTGCTCAAGGCTCTGGTCCTTTATGTGGAGCAAGGCTATCCCAAGGAAAAGCGCAACATTGGCGAGGTCTACAAACTGCTTACCATGAGTTCCGAAAAGGAGCTAAACGCTATTTTCGATGTTCTGCCAGTAGAGCATCCGGCCAAGGCGCCCTACAGCATCTTCAAGCAATCCGGTGAAAATGTGCGTGGCGGCGTAATCATTGGCCTCGGCTCCCGCCTTCAGGTCTTTCAAAATAGGGAAATCCAAGAGATCACCAGCCATGATGAGATTGATCTGGAGCTACCGGGCAAGCAGGCCTGCGCCTATTACTGTATCACCAGTGACCAGGACAGTACGTTTGACTTCCTTTCGTCCCTGTTTCTGTCCTTCGTGTTCATCAAGCTGGTGCGCTATGCCGACCAGAAGTGTCCGAACGGCGCGCTCCCGGTTCCCGTCCATGTTTTAGGCGAGGAGCTGACAGCGTGCGGTACCATCGTTGATCTGAGCCGCAAGATCTCTGTTATTCGCTCCAGAGCGATTTCGATGTCCTGCGTATTTCAGAACCTGGCCGCTCTGCAAAACCGTTACCCCTATAACCAGTGGCAGGAAATCCTGGGCAACTGTGACGTGCATCTGTTTTTGGGATGCACAGATCCCCTGACCGCAGAATTCATATCTTCCCGCACAGGAGAGGCAAGTATCTCCGTAACCAGCAAGGCCAAGCAGCTTGGCACCTGGCGTATTTCCAATTACACGCCGGAGTATCGGGAAACCAGCGGCGTTGGTCGCCGCAAGCTCTATACCATGGATGAAGTGCTCCGTCTCGACCTTGACCGTGCGCTTGTAATCCTTAGAGGAAAAAACGTATTGGAGGTGAACAAGTTTGACTACAGCAAACACCCCGAAGCAAAGAAACTCCGCCCAAGCAAGGCCTCCTCCCATGTTCCGGCATGGCAGAAGAAAAAGGAGCAGGCAAAGGCCATGGCCACCGCGCAAAATGCGGATCAACCGGCGCCAACTCCGCCGAAACGAAAAACCGCCAAACGCACCGCTCCGAAATCACCTGCCAAAAGCCAAATCGTAACCACAACAAAGGATTCCATCTTATCAAAGCCAAAGAAGGAGGAATGATCCATACATGGCAAGAAAGAAATCTGACCCCAATCCTACCGATGAAAGCGAACTGATGGAACAGACGGAAGAAAACGCTGTGCCCGATGTTACCTCCGAAATCACCATGGATGAAGCAGTGCAGGAACAGACCGCATCTGCCAACGAGAACGATTCGCTTGGTCAGGCCGATGCCGTTCCCGAAGAAGTGGCCTCCACTGATGCTGTGCCCACCGACGAAGGTGAGTACGGTGATCTTCTCCAGGAACTGGGCGAAAGTGTGACTCATCCGGTAGATGCTCCCGAAGACCTTCAGCCCGAACAGACAGATACCGGATACAGTGCGGATGACCTGCTTCTGCTCTCCGAGGATGAAAAGGCCCAGCCGTTGCCTGAGTCACCCGTTCAAACGGAAGCAAATACCGCTCTGCGATCCCCGGCCTATATGGCCCGTCGTGAACGGATTCTGACCATTGACGCCAAAGATGAAGTACAGACCGAAGAGGAACGGGAAGCCACCATCTGGCATGAAGTCCAGAACGCCTACCGCACCCGCCGTATCCTGACCGGTACTCTGGATGGGATTGAGCATACTGAATCCGGTCTGACGATTGCGGTCGTCAACTACAAGGGCTTCCGTGTGGCGATCCCCATTAAGCAGATGATGCTTCAGGTTGGCAGGATGCCCACCGGTGAAGAGTATATCGACCTGATGGAACAGCTCAGCCGTGTGCTCAACGCGCGGCTTGGCTCCGAGATCGACTTCATCGTGAAGGGCATCGAAAACAAGTCCCGCAGCATTGTCGCCAGCCGGAAGGACGCTATGCTCAAAAAGCGGCAGACCTTCTACATGGATACCGACGAGCTGGGCGAGCCCATGATCTATGAGGGCCGTGTCGTTCAGGCCCGTGTCGTTGCTGTGGCAGAGAAAATCATTCGTGTCGAGGTTTTCGGAGTGGAGTGTTCCATCCGTGCCCAGGGCCTTTCTTGGGAATGGATCGGCAATGCCCGTGACCACTTCTTTGTGGGCGACCGCATTCTGGTTCGTATTCTCAAAGTCGAACGGCCTGATGTCGAGAACATCACCATCTCCGCCGATGTGCGCAGTGTCTCTTCCACTAACAACATTGATAATCTCCAGAAAATCATTCCCCAGTCCCGATACGCCGGGCGCGTTACCGAAGTCCGAAACGGTGTGATCTACATCCGACTGAATAACGGTGTAAACGCTATTGCTCATTCCTGCTACGACCGCCGTACCCCCGGCAAGAAGGATGATATCAGCTTCCATGTAACTCGCATCGACGAGGAAATGGGCGTTGCCGTAGGCATTATCACTCGCATCATCAAACAAAACTTGTAAAGGAGCCGCTTATGAAGCATTTAAGACACTTGGCGTTGTGTCTGCTGCTTGTCCTGTCCATGGCAACCAGCGCCTTTGCTGCTGAAGTGCCGGATGCCTTCGTGACTGAAAACCTGAACGGCCAGCAGCGGCTTGTAAAAACCTATACCCTCGCTCCGGACATCGATCCGGAGACGCTGAAAGAGCCGTCATTCGATTATGACGGCTTTACTTATTCCTGGGCCTACAC
>CAYLUV010000166.1:0-3734 GCA_964386955.1 uncultured Lachnospiraceae bacterium | reverse complement strand
TTTTCCATCAGAGAAATCAATAAAACGGCTCATCTGTTTCTTAAAGCAGTCACAGTTGTGCTGAATGGTTTCTTTTGTCATCATCTGTCTCATGTCGGAACGTCCAGATGGATCACCAATCATAGCAGTACCGCCGCCAATAAGGGCGATGGGTTTATTTCCTGCCATCTGCAGTCTCTTCATCAGGCAAAGCGCCATAAAATGTCCTACATGTAAACTGTCTGCGGTTGGGTCAAAACCAATATAGAAGGTCGCTTTTCCATTGTTAATTAACTCTTTAATTTCTTCTTCATCTGTCACCTGGGCAATGAGGCCTCTGGCAACCAATTCGTCATAAATCTGCATAATTGTTCTCCTTCCTTCTTACAAAAATTTTACCATGATTTTTTGAAAGCGTTTTATCTTCAAGAAAGAACTTCTCGGGAGAAATTCCCACTTTAATATAAAAAGGCTCCCGCCCTCAAAAGGACGAAAGCCATAAAACTTCGTGTTACCACCTTTATTCACAGACAGCTTCCACTGCCTGCCTCACTCACTACCATCTATCCTAAGATATAGTGTGGACATTTTAACGCCTGTCTCGCGTCACAGCCTACTGACCTGGGAAAATACAATCCATCCTATTCTTCCCAAAATGTTCGGTGCGCAGCTCAAAGAGGTATTCATAAGAAGCTTCCCCCGCACCTCTCAGCACCCGGTTACTCTCTGTTGGTTTCCCTTCCTACTACTTGTTCTTATCTACGCTTTTCAAATCATATAAAACTGTTCTCATTATATGGTAGGCTTTTTTATTTGTCAAGGAGAGGTTTCCTTGCTCGAAATAATTTTTCGAAAATACATTGCTTTTCACAACCATACTTCAAAAGAAAAGACCAAAATAAATAATATCACAGAAACTTTAAGCACGTTTTCATACGCAACTAAAGGCCCTCTGTTATAAATGGTTATTTGCATATCATCGTAATTGTCTCTAATATACATTGCAAAAACTCCCTCACATCTCTCGACGTCTGGTCATTACCGAACTCACTGTATCCCCAAATTTTCTCGAACATATTATCAAATGATTCCTTCATTTGATAATTATTTAAAACAGCAATATTTTTAAGTGCTTCTTGGCGTCCAATTCTCACATATGATATTGTATCTGTCAAGTATAAACATGTTTTAATTAAATGATATTCTTCACACATATTTTCTTTGCTAATTAATCGTATTTCTATAAGATTATTAAATTCTAATATATTCAAAATATACTCTATGCATCTACGCCTTTGCCCTTCTGTAAGAAATATTTTATAACCAAAAAAATCAATTGCACCTGAAATAGCAAAATCCACAATTTGTTTTTCTTGTAATAAAATCTTAATTTTAGATTTGCAAATCATTTGTTTTACTATATTATAGTTCTTTTGAAATCCGCCAAATTCTGCCCTACACTCTTGCAACTGATGATTTTCTTCAAGGATTTCATCAAACAAATCAGATGGTAGCATCTGTTCGGTCATATACCCTAATATCCATCTTAAATTAGTCGACACCGTTGCCAGAGCATATTCACTGTTCTTCAATACATCTTGCAGACTTTTTCTTTGAAATAGTAAATTTTCTCCCGTACATAGTTCTTTTATATTTTCATATAAGTTGCTGCAATATTCTTTATTTTCACTACTGGTAACTGCAAGACAACTATTTCTATCAACTAACATTCCAGAAATCGAATAGATATTTTTCACAATAAAAATTAACTTTCCATATGACATACAACTCTCATGTAATTGTAAATTAATATTAGAGTACTCATCTAAAATATTCATTATAAATATACTATCTTGTACATACTTGTGTCTCATCCACTCCAAATTAATCAATAATGAAAAATTTACCCCTGGATAACCTACTCGCTGTGAAATATGTTCGTTTTCAAAATCCATAAATAATCGTCTATCATCATATTTAAAATATAAAATATCAATTGCTGCAATCACATTTAACAACTGAACTTTTCTAAGTACTGGATGTTTCATTTTAGATATATATTGTGAAAAACTGAGTCTAGGATAAAATAATGTTTCTGGAGCAACGTCCATTCCTGTCCTACTTTTTAATTCCCTAACATAATCGTATTCTATAACCAAATTATCAAAGATTGCCTGTTTCAAATCCATATCTTTTTTAACTTGATATTCAGCATATAACGATTTCTTCCCATTGTCATCTGCAGTTTCAACGATACATTTACTAATTTCTTCAATAATCAAACTGGCATTTTTTTCTGATGGAATTATTTTTCCATTTATCCACTTGCTAATATACGAAACATCATACTGTAAATAATTAGCCAACGCATAATTTTTTAATCCTGCAACCGCCATAAGCCGTTCTAGTAATATACTAAATCTATTTCTTTTTTTCATTTTCTCCCACTATCTTTTTACAGTGATTCCCACTTTTTTTGTCTTTTTTCCTGCAGTAATAGTAACATACGTAGTGCCCACTTTCCTAGCTCTTATTCTACCTGTCGCATTCACCATCGCAATTTTTTTATTTTTTACTTTGTATATTATTTTATCTGAAGCCGTAATTGGTGTTTTAACTACCTTTAGTTTAAATACGTTATTTTTCCCCAAACTAAGATTAATTTTCTTGGCGTTTACAGATATTTTTTTTGTTCTAATTTTACCCGCTTGAACTACCACCGTGCACTTAGCTGATGCCCCACTTTTCATTAATACCGTTACAGTGGCACGCCCTATCCTCTTTGCCTTGATAACACCTTTTTTATTCACAGATAATATCTTTCTGTTGGAAACTTTCCATCCTGCCACTTCATCTGTTCCTGTCTTTGTTTTTATTTTCACAGCATTAGTTGATTTATTAAGTTGTAATGCAATTTTTTTATACGTCAATGAAACTTGGGGTTGCACTACTTTTACTGAAACTCTAAATGTATATCCGCCTTTAGTCCTAACTATTATTTCTGTTGTCCCTTCACTTAATGCCTTCATTATGCCATTCTTACTAACAGATACAATATCTGGGTCTAAGGAAACAGTTTCAATAATACTTTCTTTCGAATAATTTGATTTATATGCAATTTTCTCTGATTCAGATACATATAGAGTATAAACATCTTGTGCTAACGTTGTCTCAACTTCTAATTTAGGAATATTTTTTTCATATGTTTGATAAAATTCTTTGCCCTGAAATTCACATGATGCTTTATATATTATCTTTCCCTCTGTTTCAAATGATGCATCTGTTATATCAGTTCCAACATTGCATTTTACTTTTTTTTCCTCTTGACCTTTTTCCTTACATATACTACAATATAATAGAAGTTCGCAAGATAAATGGTCATCCGACCAATTAAACACATATTTTGAATAATTATGCTCATATGCCTGTTCAGACACACCATTACACTCTGTACATATGTATATTTTTTCTGCCAAATCATATATGTAATGATGGCCCATTTTTTCTTTCAATCTCTTGTTTTGATTAGTACTTTTTCCACATTCCTTACAACGTAATTCCTCAAATCCATCTTCCAAGCAACTTGATTCTACTGTCACCCATTCATATGTGTGGGATTCACTATTTAAATCATGCATATCGAGTTTATCTCTAACATTCGCACACAATCTAAAGCTCTTGTCTGAACTAATACATTCTCCAAATTTATCATAATTATATATATAATTTTTTTCTTCTACTGAATATGCTGGTAC
>CAYLUV010000165.1:0-3774 GCA_964386955.1 uncultured Lachnospiraceae bacterium | reverse complement strand
CCTTCAGATACACAATGGTACCTTGTTCTTTAAATTTTTTGATGGCTTTTTCATAGTAGATGGCACTTCCACCGGTTGCCACCACATAATTATATCCTTCGAAATCACAGAGCACTTGCTCCTCCACCTGATGGAAATATTCATTTCCTCGCTGATTGATAATCTCCTGCAGTGCCATTCCTTCTTTTTGCTGAATCAAAAGATCTGTATCCACAAATCCCTTATTCATTGTCTTTGCCAGTACCACGCCGCAGGTGCTTTTCCCGCAGGATGGCATTCCGATTAAAATAACATTTCTCATCTTGTCCCATTCCTCTTGTCTTTATTTTATATTAGAATAACCTCCGTAGACGGCCTTTCCATTTACATTTCGATACGCTCGAATTTTATAGTAACATTTTCCTTTTCCAACAGTAATCTTTGCAGAAGTAGAAGAACCCTTCTTCACAGTCTTTAACAAGGAATACCCGGAGGATTTCTTCTTAGAATAATAAATCTTATATCCATTGGCACCTGCTACCTTCTTCCAGCGAAGAGTTACCTTTTTTCCACTCTTCTTTACCGTACTTAGCGTAGCCTTCGCCAAGGTGGCTTTTGCTTTTTTCACACCGGAATAAGCGGTGTAAGTCTTCCCATTGATGGCCTTTCCCACACGAATCTTGTAGGCATAGTCCTTTCCTGTGGTACGTTTTTTTACAGTATAGCTAGTTACCGTTCCATCTACCCTTGCCACCCTTGTGTATTTTGATTTTCCCGGTGCCTTGCACCAGATCTCGTACCAATCTGCTGTGGTATTGGATGTCCAGGTAAGCTTATGGCTGTTATATCCCCCAGAAACCGCCTTACTTAATGTCACGCTTGGTTTATCCTCGATAAGGAAATCAATGTCCACATTACCGCTGATTCCCGGCACCGTACCAGTACTGGTAGACTGCCACATCTGATAACTCTTTTCATAGCCACATTCTGTATTGTAGCGGGCAATCCATCTATTTTGTGTATCAAACCATGGATCCGTCAACTTCGTGGTAAACCAGGAATAGTTGGCATAAACGCCAGTTTCATAACCAGCTCCTTTCAATGCATCACAAAACACCTTGGCATTCTTTGCGTATTGCTCGTTGGATAGCCCTGCAATGCTGGTAGCTTCCAAATCATAATACACGGGATAACTTATGGTTCTTCCCTGCAAAAGTCGAATGGCATGTCTTGCCTCACTGGCCGCATTGGTTTCATTCGTAGCAAAAGAGTAGAGATAGACGCCATAAGGAATACCCAGACGTTCACATTCGGTGGCATTTCGAAGCCACTGTTTATCGTCCTGCACATTCAAATCTTCTCCCACACCACAACGAAGCATCACAAACTCCACATCACTTTGCTTTACTGCCTCCCAGTCTATCACCCCTTGATGATAGCTAACATCAATGCCCTTCTTTACCGCTCGCTCGATGGCCTGTCCCTGATTGTTTACATAGATGCCACTGGCATTCTTTCCCCAAAAACCAGCTGCACTGGATTCTACACTCAGACATATCAAGAGCATACATAGAATGGGAAATAACAGCTTTTTTTGTATGTTTCTCATCCATTTCCTCCTTTGCATTTTTTTCAAGTATACCATAGGATGCTGTGAGAATCTTTAAAAATTTTCTTAAATTCATAAAACAAAATTGACAGAAAAATTAAGAACAGCTAAGATAGGATTACAGTGTCAAAGAAAGAAGGTTTTCGTTTATGAATAAAAATGTTACATTTCAACATCACTTAACGGATCTGGTAGACGGCATTACCGCCAGTTACCGACAGGATGATCCCTCTATTTCTTACTTTAAGACGGATCTTCCAAACCGAGATGAGATTATTGAGATCATTCATCTCCTTCGCCAACTAGTTTTTCCCGGCTTTTTCACTCAATCTAAACTCTCTGAGAACAGCTTAGAATATTATGTAGGGGATCTTTTGATGACCCTGGAAGCCAAACTGAAAAAGCAGATCAAGCTGGCACTTCGCTATAACTCCGATATTTCCAGAGACGAAGCCGTACAGCAGGCAGAGGAAATCTGTGTAAAATTTTTTGATACCTTCCCTCGTCTTCGCGAATACATCGCCACCGATGTACAGGCGGCCTTTGACGGAGATCCTGCCAGCGCAGACAAGGTAGAAGTTATCTTTTGTTATCCCGGCACCTACGCCATTATGATCTACCGTTTTGCCCATGAACTTCGCCTGTTAAATGTTCCTCTGATTCCTCGCATCATGACAGAATACGCCCACAACATCACAGGAATCGACATTAACCCCGGCGCCACCATCGGCAAATACTTTTTCATTGACCACGGAACAGGTGTCGTAATCGGTGAAACCACCGTGATTAAAGATCACGTCATCCTCTATCAGGGCGTTACTTTGGGAGCCCTTTCCACCAGAGGTGGGCAGAGTCTTCGCGGCGTAAAACGTCATCCAACCATCGAGGACAATGTGGTGATCTACTCCGGTGCTTCCATCTTAGGGGGCGAGACGGTCATCGGTCAAAACTGTGTCATCAGCGGTAACGCCTTTATCACTAGCTCCGTTTCTGCCAATACAAAAGTAAGTGTGCAAAATCCTGAATTGACATTCAAAGGAGGCAAATAATCCTTTTCCCCGATCAAAGCCAAAGTTTGAGATATGTTCAAACCTTGGCTTTGTTTTATTTATCCAACTTCTCGTATACCTACGCTTTTTTTGAGAATCATTTTTATAAGAACAAAAACGATGTTATCGCTTTTGTAAACTTATCATCGTTTTCATTTGTGTTAAGGTGAATTTTTCATTGATACACTTAATTTATTCTCAAAAATATCGAGGTAAAACTTTATGAAAAATAATGCGTTACTGGATAGCGACACAGTTATTATGAAGAAAATTGGCTCTAAAGTCCGCAAAAAACGACGTGCCGAAGGTCTTACGCAGGAAAAGCTGGCAGAAATGATGGACTGCTCCGTCACCACCATCAGTCGGCTGGAAAATGGTCAGCAGCTCATGTCTTTGGTAAACCTAATCCGCCTAGCCAACCTGTTAAATACCAACGTATCAGACTTTTTAATTGACTTTGAGATTCATCAAGATATTACACTAAAAAATGACGAAGTTCATTTTATCAATCTCTTAAAGGAATACACGCCTTCTCAGCGAGAATACCTGTATCAATACATGGAATGGCTTTTAGAAAAATATCCGAACTTTCTGCCAAATTGCTAGTATTTTCTTCGTGGAACGTTAAAAAAATCGGCAAGGAAATCATTCACGTTTCTTTGCCGATTTTTATTTCACTTTTTTCTTCATTTTAACCTATCATACATTTTTCTATCTCATTTTCCCCTCATTTTAACGTACAATACATCAAAATATAGGCCAATCCGTTATAAAAGCTATGAGAGACTATGGTAAGCCCCACAGAGTTTCTTCTGGCATAAAAGCTGCAGAGGATAATCCCCGCCAAAAAGGCACTGATTCCCTGCACCATGCTCATGTGAAGCAGTCCAAAGAAAAAGGCCACTAGACAAACTGCCTTCCATCTTTTACTCTCCCGAAGCTCTCTTTTTAATAAAAAGCCGCGAAACACAAGTTCTTCCAAAAGAGGTGCAATACACACCACCTGAAAAAATGTGGCAACAGGAGTTTCGTACATAGTATTCACGGACTCATAGTAATTGGCATTGCTCTCCACAAACAACTGTCCCAGTAAGGGACTTACCACAAAGTTGATGAAAAAGAACAAAAACAGCCCCA
>CAYLUV010000164.1:0-3787 GCA_964386955.1 uncultured Lachnospiraceae bacterium | reverse complement strand
TATATTACATATATTATATTTTACACCATCTTGTTTGGTTTGACTACTGCAGCCTGGAAGTTCATGGAAATCTAGGCGATGAGAGTTTTCTTCTTGAAAAACAAACCATCGCTTCAGATTTTTGAAATGATTTATACTATCATCCCCAGGATGAAAAATAAGGTCTTAGTAAAATGGTAGATATGAAACATTCATACCACCCACCAGACAAGCAATATAGAAGTCATCATTCTAGTAGAGATTTTTATCATAAATATTATCCTCCATGTCTTTTGTGTTTATCATTTCTTCATGGAAAATATCACGTACACAAGCTACAACAAGTTCGTATATTTCTTGGAACTTCTTTCGTTGTTTTCTAAAGTAGTGTAGAGTGTAAAGCCGATACAACTACACACTAGGGATTGTTTAGTGTTGTTGTTTCTTGTACTTTTTATGGTTCGATGAGATAACTTGCGAAGCTCACAATCGAAGACATACTCTTCCAAAACATCTGTTAACTGCATAAAAAAATGACCTCCTTACTATGATATACCAAAGTAAAAAAGTCATTTGTTTTTATTCAATAAAACCCCCATTTTAAAGGGCTTTACAGCATTATCTTCTATTCATCCCAGTTGTGGTAAACATTTTGAACGTCGTCGTCGTCATCAAGAAGATCAAGAGTCTTCTGGAGAGATTTGATGTGAGCTTCGTCTGTAAGTTCCACATATGTCTGAGGAATCATAGTTACTTCTGCAGATGCCATAGGGATGCCTTCTGCTTCTAATGCTTCACGGACAACGGAGAAGTCGTCTGGATCTGTGATTACTTCGTAGCTGTCTTCTTCGTCAGCGAAGTCTTCTGCGCCTGCATCCAGTGCGATCATCATAAGTTCGTCTGCATCCATCTCACATTCTTCTTTATCAATGATAATCTGGCCTTTCTTGTCGAACATGTAAGATACACATCCGGAAGTTCCCATGTTACCATTTCCCTTTGTGAAGGCACTTCTTACGTTACCAGCAGTACGGTTTTTGTTGTCTGTCAGACAGTCAACGATGATAGCGATACCGTTAGGGCCGTATCCTTCATAAGTACAAAATTCGTATACTACGTTGCCAGCATCGCCAGCTGCTTTTTTGATACCACGTTCGATGGTGTCGTTTGGCATGTTGTTGGCTTTTGCTTTTGCAATAACGTCACGAAGACGGGAGTTGTTTGCTGGATCAGATCCACCTTCTTTTACAGCAACGGCGATTTCACGGCCGATAACAGTAAAGATTTTTCCTTTCTTCGCATCATTTTTTTCTTTTTTATGTTTAATATTCGCAAATTTAGAATGTCCTGACATATTATATCCACCCTTTCCTATTTATAGACACACTACCCATCATAATAACACTGAATGAATTTAGCGTCAAGAAGGCAGTCAGCAATTTTTCGGGAAACTGTGCGGGGATAAAGATAGAGAAAAGGAGTGTTCACAGAAAAGTTAAAATTTGAAGTTTTTCCTTTCTTGAAAGGAGAAAGTGGCTATGCTATACTTTTCCACATACATGGAATGCTATTAAAAGGCATGCATATAAAAAGGAGTTGATTTTTATGTTTATGCATATGTATTACGGTGGTTATGGTATGGGATTTTATTGGGATCCCACTTATATTTTAGTGCTGATTGGTGTCATGCTCACCATGGCGGCTTCCGCATGTGTGAACTCTACCTATTCCAAATACGCCAGAGTGAGAAGTATGTCTGGAATGACAGGGGCAGAGGCGGCACAGAGAATTCTTGCCAATGCGGGACTTTCCTATGTCAGAGTGGAGCACATTGCCGGCAATCTAACAGATCACTATGATCCTAGATCCAAGGTACTGCGTCTTTCTGATACGGTGTATAGTTCCACTTCTGTGGCAGCTATAGGCGTGGCAGCTCATGAATGCGGACATGCCATTCAGGACCAGAAGTTTTATATGCCATTGAAATTTCGCAGCGCTTTCGTGCCAGTGGCGAATTTTGGTTCAAAAGCGGCATGGCCACTGATTATCATCGGTTTGTTCCTTGGTTCCAATCAGGTATTAATTCAGCTTGGTATTATATGCTTTTCTTTGGCAGTGCTGTTTCAGATCATTACTCTTCCGGTGGAATTTAATGCTTCCAACAGAGCCATTCGTATTTTGGGAGATACAGGAATGCTTCGTCAGGACGAACTGAAACACACAAAGAAGGTGTTGACAGCAGCAGCTCTTACCTATGTGGCAAGTGCGGCAGCAGCGATTCTTTCTCTGCTTCGTCTGATTCTTCTCTTTGGTCGAAGAGACAACGATTGATTTTTGTGTGGTAAATGAGAGGAAAAAGCAGTGAAGATCAAGATTATTTGCGTGGGAAAGATAAAAGAAGGATATTTGGTGGAGGGCATTGCTGATTTTATTCGCCAAATACAAAAAAAGATGCCAGTGGAAGTGATGGAACTTCCAGACGAAAAGACACCCCAGGGGGCATCCGAGGTTTTGGAGGAGCGAATCCGGGATATCGAAGGAAAACGTATCCTAGAAAAACTTACCCCTGCGGACTATGTGTTTGCCCTTTGTATTGAGGGAAAACAGTGGTCCACACCGCAGCTTCAAAAGAAATTGCTTCAACTGGAGGGAGAGGGAAAGGAATCGGTTGCCTTTATTATTGGCGGTTCCCTTGGCCTATCTCGGGAAGTGGTTAGTCGAGCAAAAGAAAAAATCAGTTTTTCTACTATGACATTTCCTCATCAACTGATGCGGCTCATCTTAGTGGAACAGCTGGCAGATATTTTAGCATAACAAGAAATAAAATTTCTTATACAACAAAAAAAGCCTTATCCAAATAAAAAAATCCCCATTCCGTAGAATGAGGATGAGAAATCTTATTTGTGGTAAGGCTCTTTGTTTATAATGCGGTAAGCCCGATAAATCTGCTCCTCCAAAATGAGAGAGAGAAGATCCGGCTGTATGGTCATGCGGCTTAAGGAAAAGCTATCAAAGGAAAGTGTCTCCTCTTGGGGAAAATTTTCTAAAATGGAATCAAATCCTACATAAAAATGAAGATTGGAAATGCCGGTTATGCCGCTTTCTTCTATATAATCGGCAAGTCCTGGGGAATCAATATCACTTTCCTTGGAACCGGAGGTAATAAAGATAATTTTATCTTTTCCGGTGGCAAGGGGAAGCTGTAACAGCTTATCTATGGCTTTTTGTCGTTGCTTTTCATTTTTATAGATCATATGTTTGCATTTGCAATAGCGAGAAAGGCGCTTTTCATATTCCTTCCGGGCATCTTTGTGATAATGCACAGGGGAAGCGATAAAACTGTGGATAAAAATATTCATAAAAGCCTCCTTTGTGGATAAAAAACAACAACCTCAAATTCCCGTGAATCTGAGGTTGTATCGGATAGCGGGCCAAAAGGGAATCGAACCCCCGACACGTGGCTCCGGAAACCACTGCTCTATCCACTGAGCTATTGGTGCATACGAACATTTATTTTACATCAAAAGAGCCGGTTTGGCAAGCAGAAAATTTCGACATCAAAAGCAACCGGTTTCTAAAAAAGTGGAGAATCAGAAGTTTTTACAGAAAAAAGAGAAGAAGAGGTTCTCATAGAGAAAAGAGAGACGAACAAGAAGTTTTGGCACATTTTAAAATAGAGAAAGGCAATTTTATGAAAACAGCGGCAGAATTAAAAGCAGAATTAGAAAAGATCAATCGAAAACCTTATCCGGCCTACAAAGCCTTGAAGGGGACTTACCGATTTCCCGATTACCAGCTAGGTATTGAC
>CAYLUV010000163.1:0-3803 GCA_964386955.1 uncultured Lachnospiraceae bacterium | reverse complement strand
CAGCTCCCATGTCTATTCCATCAGCAATGGGGACGGTTCCTATTATATGCTTTTCATTGATTACGACCTTCACGATGCGGCATTTGTGAGACGTGCCGTTGTTAACGCGGACGCGCGAATGTGAGGCCGGTGGACGATGATTTCACTTCGTTAAACCTAAAATCGCAATTGAAGTCAATTTCTCGGTGGTGCGGTTCGCTTGGAGATTCCCCTTTTTTTCGGGCGCGAAAATCGCCGAACCCCGTAAACAATGGACGACGTCGCGGTTTTCACGTTGCGCCAAGTGAAAATTCGGCTGCGGGAACGCGGCGTGCGTCCACCGCACACGTGCGAAGAGATCGCCTGCGAGCAGATGCCGCAGGGGTGTTGTTGCTTTCGCCACTGGGAGTTTGGTAGTTTGAGAGTTTTTCGTCCGCACCGTAATCCTACGTCTTCCGTGTGTTCCGTGTCCGAAACCTCGTGCGGCGCATGGAGGGTGGTTTATCGTTTTTTCCATTCGCGCCGATTTGGTATAATTCGACCATGAAAACGGACACGGTACAGAGACAGGTTGGAGTGAAATGAACGTCTGTCGATTGGTTGTCCTGGCGATGATGGCCCTGTCCGCGTCAATTGCGCGGGCGGAGACGGCGAACGTCTTCTTCGTCCACGGCGCGAACGTGAGCGAGCGGGACGCGCGGGCGTGGGCGGCGGAGATGTTCAAGCGGCTGCGGCAGGCCGGCGCGGACATGGAGTTCCACCCCGTCGCGTGGGAGTCCGACATCGGCGCGTCCTACGACTACCAGGCCAACGTGTCGAATGCGTTCGTGACGGCCTCGCGCCTTGCGCCGCTCGTGAACGCGGTTCCCGGCCGGCGCGTCGTCATCGCGCATAGCCTCGGCACGATGACGACGCCGCCGCGATCCAGGACTACGGGATGTAGGTCGAGCGGCTGATCATGCTCAACTCCGCCATCCCTTCCGAGGCGTTCGACCCGTCGCTCGCGGACATTCGTCCCGAAAACCATCTCGTTCAAGATGACTGGGTTGAATATAGAAGTGAGTGTTGGACTTATCGTTGGCATGAACTTTTCCCGACAAATGATGCTCGTCATCTTTTGACATGGCGCAACAGATTCCGTGATGTTGCTCGCGTTGCGGTCAATTTTTATTCCTCTGGTGACGAGGTTCTTGAAATCTATGCGGATGCGCATAATCCACCAGTCTTGGCTGGCATAGGCGACAGTGAGACCAAAGGAAGATGGGCATGGCACAAGCAGGAAATATTAAAAGGCAGGAAGGGTGTCGTCAATCGGTTTGGAACGACAGATTGGTCTGGGTGGGGGTTCAGCACGGCATTTGGCCTGAAAAAATGGTCTGCGCGTGAAGCCAACGCCGTGATGGACGTGACTGTCTTCAAGACAAACGCAGTTTTCATGTTGAATCCGATATCGATGAACAGATCGGACAATGTTCGACTGACGTTGGATTTTCATCTCGCACAGGGGATTCCGACACTCTCGCCCCCAGCGGGCATCGTTGATCTTTCTTCTGCCGGGATTCCGTCAATTGACATGAACATCGCAGAAATGCTGCCGAATGGGTATGCGTTGTCAGGACGAATCAGCGATTTCAGAGGAAGGGTTCTCCATTCGGATGTTAAAGACGTTGCCTATTTTTTCACCCATGCGATATTTGATCGAATCGTAAAGGCGGGAAGACTGAAATGAAAACGGCTCTGACAATGCTGTTGGCGATGGTTGTGACAGGCACTTGTTTCGCGTATAATCCTTTTGCCAGCGGCGCGAACGCGGACATCGTCATCGTCGTACACGATGAAAGGGGGGCTGTCGTTTCCAATGCCGATGTCTGTGTTTCGTTTCTCGTTGCGCCGACTCGCGAGGAAGTTCGCACGGGCATCACCGACGGTGACGGCAGGTTTGCCGCGAAGTCGTCCAGGTGTATCGGGAGATACACCGTTGAGGTTCGGAAGAAAGGCTATTACGCCGCCTTCTCGCGTTGCGCGGCGCGAAGCCTTCCCGAGGACGACGTTAAACGAACGCGGAAGTGGTCAGCGAATGTGAAATGCGAAGAGGTCGTGTTGCGGGCGATTCGCAGTCCGGTTCAATTGGTGCGACAGGGCGACGTGGGGTTGCGCTATCCCGCGACGAACGAGGTTCTGCGGTTTGACCTTGAACGGTTTGACTGGTGTCCACCATTCTGCGGCGGTCGGCACGACGACATTCATCTGGTCTTCGAGGAGAGTCACCGTGCGGAGACGTGGACGGAGTTTGCGAACAATCTTCGTGTGACCTTTCCGAATGGCGTTGACGGTTTCTATCGACAGCGAATAGAGTTCCCTTATAGTCAATTCAGGTATGCGTATCATGCGGACAGAGGGGCGGTGTACGAGAAGGAATTGAACCTGCGCTTTGGCCGAACAGCGTCAGCCGTCACGAATGACGTTCGCCTCGCAAAGGACGAGTACCTGGTCTATCGTGTTCGGACACGGACGAACGAATTCGGTCAGGTGACGGCGGCGCACTACGGACGGATTGGCGAGGGCTTTGGCCATCTCCTTCGCCTAAGGATGTCCTCTTGGTTTAATCCGACGGTCAACGACACGAACCTTGAGGACGCGCGAGTCCGGTGAAAGGACATCCGACTACGTCTTCCGTGTTCTTCCGTGTCCGCCATAGGCGGCTTCCGTGTGTTCCGTGGCGGAAAACCCGGTTTGGCGCGTGGAGAGAGTTTGACCATGGAAGACACGGAAGGGTCTGTCAGCCGACATAGAAATCCATGGGAACGTATTTGGGAATTTTGTTGCTCTTTCGTGTCGGGTGCATTCGCGCCGATTTGATACATTGATTTCATGCTCGCGCGCCTCCTTCAGGCACTCAAGGTCAGGAGCGGAGAACACAAGGATGTCGGTGTAAATGTCGGGGTAAAACTCTCCGCCCGCGAACGCGATCTTCTGGAATTGCTGCGTCTCGACGGAACGTTGACGGCGGGCCCAGTTCGTTAAATAGAACGGACACTCTTTGACGGATGATGTCTTCGTCATGTTCGTCAAATGCCGGGCGCTTTCTTGAAGGGTCGGTGGGGAATTTCAGGGGGGGGGGGGGGGGCTGCATTCTCCAGACGCGGCGTAGCCTTTTCATGATGCGGTGGTAGAGCTCCATTCCGTTTCGCCACCGGCATCTTGCAGGGGACGTAGAAGTTCCTGAAGTCGGAGTAGTCTTCGCACAGACGCGACGGCTCGCGTTCCAGTCCGGGTCTGTCAAGACGCCCTTCCCCGAGGAGGGTGCGCACGACCGGGCCGTTCTTCTGCTCCACGTGCGCGTTGTCGTTCTTCCGGTACGGGCGCGACCTCGAAAACGGGATCTTCCGGCGTTTGCCGCGCCATTCGGCGACCGCGTTGTCCACGTACTCCTTGCCGTTATCGTGGTGGACGCTCCAGACGTCGAAGGGGATGCGGCCGAGGGCGGTGTCGAGCGCGTCCCGCGTCGCGTACACACCCGTCACAAGCCGGTTTGCGTACTTGCGCGAATGGCCCGTCGTCTCGCACACCTTGTCGAGGATGCGCCTGCGCCTGGCGGGTTTCGCCTCGGTGTAGACCCTGCGTTTTGCGCCAATGTACTCGTTCGTCGCCATTCGTGACATGTTCATGCCCTCCATGATACCAACGGTGTCCAGTATTTGACGAACGGGCGTCTCGAAATCAGGACACGGGTTTCAAAAGGATGTACGTTATTATAACAAACCGCGCCGGCAAACACTTTCCTGTTGTATTCTTTGCGACTTTTTCGTAGAGTATAGTCTCAC
>CAYLUV010000162.1:0-3904 GCA_964386955.1 uncultured Lachnospiraceae bacterium | reverse complement strand
GAAATGAACACCTGCTTCTAAAAGCTGTTTCATTGAAATAACGCTCATGTTTTTTCTCCTTTTTGGTTGATTCTTCCGCTCCTCTTCATACCCTGTGACGACCATCTTTTCTTCCGGGCTTAGATAACAGAGACTGTCCTTATCTTTATCATAAGGGCACTTTGCTTTCAGCCAAAAAAATGGCACCTGACACGAGGTCTGAGTGCGTGTGTTATTTTTTACCTGTGACAGTATAGCACGTTTCTTTTGCTATTGCAAGGATTTTTTATTGATTTTCTTAACAAAACATATTACAATGCATCCTAAAAGGGGGAAAATAATGTATGACTGAATTGAAGAGAGAAAATTCTCTTCCGTTAAATAAGAAGAGAGATTACTATATCGACAATATTAAAGCTGTTTTTATCTTTTTGGTGGTGCTTGGACATTTGCTGGATTACTTAGGAGAAGCCGGACTTCCCTTCGCCATCAACCTGCGAAGCTTTATCTACTTTTTTCATATGCCCGGTTTTATTTTTTTATCTGGTTATCTTGCCAAAAGTTTTATGGAAAAACAATTTAAGGGAGAAAAACTGATTTCCTACGGCTGGCTTTACCTGCTTTTTAAAGATGCCATCGAACTGGTGCATTTTATTTATGACCGAAATTTTTTTGCTGGCAATAATCACACTAAGATCACACTGATTACCATAGCATTGCTCTTTTTCGCTATTTTCCTGATTTCCTGGCTTTATCAGCGTTTTATCACCTTCCGCTACGGTTTTATCCTGTTTATTGTGGTGATTTCCCTGCTAAACACCAATATCTTTGTGGTAGGCGGTGCTCCATGGTATCTGCTTTCTTTGATTTTTTGGTATATTTTTATCTATCTTACGCAACATATGAATCCCAAGTATGTTATGACTGCTGCCATTGTCATGGCTGCCGTCCTTGACTATCAGGAAGAAATCGGAAAGTTTTTGAGTCTTTCCCGTACCATCAACTTTCTCCCCTTTTTCCTTCTTGGATTCTATATGTCAAAGGAACAATTTCAGCACATCACTAGCCACAAAACCATAAAACAGTTCCTTCCATGGACACTGGTACTCCTTTTTGTAGCCTGCATGACCAATGGAAAGACTGTGCGAAAGTTTTTCGGAATCTATATGTACGGCGTTTCTTCCTATGAGAAACTCCCTGATCCTCTGTATGGCATCGGTCCACTCCTTGCCCTTTTGTGGCTTTTCTTGGCGGCCATCCTAATGTTTGCCCTCTTTGTCATTTGTCCGAGAAAGCAAACCTTCTTTTCTTATGTAGGAAAGAATACCCTTGGTATCTATGTGCTGCATCGTCTTTTTAAAGACTTTTTATACTACGGCGAAGTCTACGATTTTCTGCCAAAGAATCAATACGTCGCGGTGGGCATTATCATTTTGATATCCCTTTTTATGGTACTTCTTTTTGGAAGCAATCTATGTACCAGAGCCATCAATAATCTCTCGAAATTTCCTACCGAGGGTATTTATAACAAAAAGAAATTTTTAAAATCATAAAAAAATCCTTGCATTGCCAGAAAGACAGTGCAAGGAATTTTTTGTATATCGCTATTTTCTTCTCCAAGTAGATGGAATAAAAAGCAGCAGCATTGGGAACAGTTCCAAACGTCCCGCCAGCATATTAAAACTTAACACTAACTTGGACAAGTTGGAATAGCCGCTGAAGTTTTTGGTCGGTCCAACGCCGGCAAGACCCGGTCCGATATTGTTTAAAGTTGCCACTATTGCTGTGAAGTTCGTCTCAAAATCGAAATTATCTAAACTAATCACAATAAGAGATACAAAAAAGACAATGGCATAGGTACACAAAAATACATTGGCAGAACGCAATACCGTATGTTCAATCTTTTTGTTATCCATCTTTAACACTTTGACACTTCTTGGATGTACCAGGGAGGAAAATTCCTTCTTGATGGATTTTACATAGATTAGGATTCTGGAAACCTTGATTCCACCACCAGTACTTCCCGCACAGGCTCCGATAAACATCACAAGCACCATCAAAATCTTGGAAAAAGATGGCCACAGGTCAAAATCTAAAGTGGAGTATCCCGTTGTGGTCATAACAGAGGAAACCTGAAATGCCGCATGATGGAAATTCATCAAAGGATTTCCACCCATGGAACTGGATACATTCCATGTAATCAACAACACAACGGACATATAAATAATAAAATACCATTTTACCTCTTCAATGGAAAATGCTTCTCTTCCTCTTCTCATCAGTAAAAGGAAATAGAAAGAAAAGTTCACACCAAAAAGAAACATAAATACGGTGATAATCCCCTGCTGCAGCGTAGTGTAGGTGGCAAGACCGGAGTTTAAAATAGCAAAACCACCGGTTCCTGCAGAACCAAAGGAAAGGCACAGGGCATCAAACACCGGCATTCCTGAGAGTCCCAACAGTACTATCTCCACCAGCATCATGCCAGTGTAGATCACATAGAGAATCCCCGCAGTATGTCGCATCTTTGGCACCAGCTTGGACACAGAAGGTCCCGGACTCTCCGCTCTCATAAAATGAAGACTTTCCCCGCCGGACATAGGAAGCACCGCAAGGACAAATACAAGAACCCCCATACCGCCAATCCAGTGAGAGAAACTTCTCCAAAACAGCATACATTTTGATAGGGCTTCCACATCAGATAAAATACTTGCACCTGTGGTGGTAAAGCCGGACACAATCTCAAAAAAGGCATTCAGATAAGATGGAATCTCACCACTGATATAAAAAGGTGCTGCCCCGATCAAACTCATAATGATCCATCCAAGTGCAACGGTAATAAATCCCTCTCTGGCATAAAATGATTTATCTGCACTTTTTTTGTAGGACATCAAGATACCCACCACAATGGAAATCCAGGCACAGATTAGGAAACTAAAACCTGCCTTTTCCCGGTATACCAATGCCACCATGGCAGGAAGCAACATCAAAAGTCCTTCCACCTTGATAATCCATCCAAGTACATAACGTATTATTCCATAATTCATGATCTCATAATCTCCTGTATATCATTCAACCCGATGTTGGTGGTTACAACGATAACAGAATCTCCTTTTCTAAGCTCATCCTGACCAGTAGGAATAATCTTTTTGCCATCTCGTACAATTCCGCAGATCAAAAGATTAGGCTTCAATTTTAAATTGGCAAGGGAAATATTCGTCACCTTAGAATCTTCCTTAATGTAAAATTCCAGCGCTTCCACCTGGTTGTGCATCATGCGGTATACTGCCTCCACATTGCTTCCCATGGAATTTTCCATAGAACGTACATAACGAATGATATATTCCGCCGTAAGATTTTTCGGACTAATAACGCTTCCGATTGGAATCTCACTGATGACGCCCTCAAATGCAATACGATTTACCTTGGTAAATAATTTCGCCTTAGAAACCTTATTGGCATAGAGGGAAAGCATAATATTTTCCTCATCGAAATTTGTCAGTGCCACAAAGGCATCGGTGTTTGCAATGCCTTCCTCATTTAACAGGGTTTCATTGGCCGCATCACCCTCCAAAATCATAGCCCCCGGAAGAAGCTCGCTAAGTTCCTCACAGCGACTCTGTTTGATGTCGATAATCTTTACCTTTATTCTGGACTTTAATAATTCCTCCGCCAGATAATAGGAAATGGTACTTCCCCCGGCAATCATAACATTTTTGATAATGCGATGTGCCACTCCAGCTCTCTGAAACAGCATATTACTCTGTTCCGGTGACACGATCACAGAAATCTTATCTCCCGCCTGTAAGTATATGTTTCCTCCTGGAATCAAGATTTCACATTTTCCCTCTGGAGAACGTCGTTCTATGACACAAATCAAAAGATTTCCTCCGAATTTGGAAGAAACTTCGCTAATCTGCATGCC
>CAYLUV010000161.1:0-3941 GCA_964386955.1 uncultured Lachnospiraceae bacterium | reverse complement strand
TCATCTCTACTCAGGATTCCAAAGTAAAAGCTCTTTGTGTTCCTACAAACGAAGAGTTAATGATCTGCCGCGAGACAGTTGCTCTTGTAAAATAATAACAACAGATAAGTAAGTAATTAAGGGGGACTGCCGCTTTCGATTGATCGACGGTGGTCCTCTTTTATAAATCTAAAATTCCCGCTTGACAAGGTGGGGGTGGGTGTGTATAATATCATAGGTATGAGTAATTAGGAGATACAGTATATGATGCAGATTAACGTATCAGAGATATTGTCAACTTCAGGGAAAACACAGTCTTTTCAGGTTGAACCGGGATTTGACGCGGTTCCTTATTCAGGCGTAGATTATACGGTTGATAGTAAGGAGTCTTTTCATTTGACAGTGTCCAATATTGGAAAGAGTAAGATCCATGTAGAAGGAGAGACGAAGATGAATCTTCTGATCCCTTGTGATCGTTGCCTGAATGATGTGTCTGTGGAATTTCCTATTAAGATCGATGTGGTGATCGATCGAACAACGGAAGATGATGATGAGAAAGAATGGAATGACATCCTTCTGACAGAAGGTAAGATGCTGGAAGTAGACATGCTTGTGTATGATGAGATCGCGGCACATTTTCCTATGAAAGTTCTCTGTAAGGAGGATTGCAAAGGAATCTGCCCAGTTTGCGGTTGTAATCAGAATGAGACAACTTGTGACTGTGACCAGTTTGTGCCGGACCCCAGAATGTCAGCTATCCGTGATATTTTCAATAATTTTAAGGAGGTGTGACCATATGTCTATTTGTCCAAAAAATAAATCTTCTAAAGCTAGAAGAGATAGCCGTAGAGCGAACTGGAAAATGAGCGCTCCTACATTAGTAAAATGTAGCAAATGTGGTGCTCTTATGATGCCACACAGAGTGTGCAAGAGCTGTGGTAGCTACAACAAGAAAGAGATCGTAGCTGCTAACTAATTAAGAATGTGAATAAAATCAAGGGTTTACGTTTTGTACATCCTTGATTTTTTTATTTTCAAGAAGATTGAATTTAAAAAATTTAAAACTTTATAAAAAAAGAATAACCTCCCCATTTACAGGACATACTACCCAAAAGTAAATGAGGGAGGCTTTTTTATGTCTATAGAATTTGAAAATAGTGTGACAAAGGATAATTTGATGCGGGCCTTTGCCGGCGAAAGTCAGGCAAGAAATCGATATACCATGGCGGCAGAACAAGCGAAGGAACAAAAGTTACATGTGATTGAGAAGGTATTTACCTTTACCGCGGAGCAGGAGAAAGAACATGCACAGATCTTTTACGAGCATCTTAACCGAATGGCTGGAAAGACCATTCATATTGATGGCGGTTATCCCGTTGATATCAGCAGTGATATTAGCGAAATTCTTCGAATGGCTCAGCACAATGAGTACGAAGAGCACGATGTAGTATATAGAGATTTTGCGGAAAAAGCCAAGGAGGAGGGATTTCCAAAAATCGCTGCATCTTTTGAGTTGATTGCGAAGATTGAAAAGTATCATGGAGATCGTTTTGGCAAGTTTGCAAAATGGATGGAAGAAAATAAGCTTTTTGTAACAGAGATGGAAGTAGGATGGATGTGCTTAAATTGTGGCTATATTGCCAACGGCACTGTGGCACCGAAGAAATGTCCGGTCTGCAAGGAAGATCAAGGGTACTTTATTCGACTGGGACTTGCACCTTTTGAAAATCAGGAACAGAATTAACGTCGAAATGCCGGAAGGGAAAGAACCTTTTCGGCATTTTTAGGTTATAGAATATTGTGATGTTCTATCATGTGAAGAAATTTCGCTAGCTTCTTTTTGGGTTGCTTGTCATAGCTTTTGTTCTATCGTTGCATTTTGATGGGATTTGTGATATATCTGAAAATAATGAAAAAATATAGAATTAACTTAGGAAATAGATAGGAGTGATAGAATGACAGCCAAAGAGATAGAACATTTGCTGGAAAAGCAAAAGGATTACTATAAAAGCGGTGCCACTATACCGGTAGAGTTCCGTATCAGACAGTTAAAAAAGTTACATGCCGCAATCAAGGAAATGGAAGTGGAAATCAACGGGGCATTACAGGAAGATTTAGGGAAAAGTTCCTTTGAGGGATATATGTGTGAGACAGGATTTGCTATGTCAGAAATTTCCTATATGATCCGTCATACAAAAAGGTTTGCAAGGAAAAAGAGGGTAGCAACACCCCTGGCGCAGTTTGCTTCCAGTAGTTATACCGTATCCGTTCCCTATGGCAACACACTGATCATGAGCCCTTGGAATTATCCTTTTTTACTTACCATAGGTCCTCTCTGCAATGCCATAGCGGCGGGAAATACTGCCATTGTAAAGCCAAGTGCATACTCTCCAGCCACCAGCAAAGTGGTGGAAAAGTTGATTCATCGATGTTTTTTACCGGAATATGTGGCGGTGGTGACAGGGGGACGAGCAGAAAATACTGCACTGTTAGACCAAACGTTTGATTTTGTCTTTTTTACTGGAAGTCAAGGGGTAGGAAAAGAGGTTCTTCGCCATACTGCCGAGCATTTGACACCGGCAGTGTTGGAACTTGGGGGAAAAAGCCCTTGCATTGTGGATGCCACGGCTAATATCAAATTGGCGGCCAAGCGTATCGTCTTTGGAAAGTATTTAAATTGCGGACAGACCTGCGTGGCACCAGACTATGTACTTTGTGAAAATACAGTAAAGGAAGCCTTATTGGAAGAGGTAAAGAAACAAATCATATTGCAATATGGAGAACATCCATTGGAAAATAAAGACTATGGAAAAATTATCAATGAGAAACATTTTTATCGTTTGCAGGGACTGATGGAGGAGAAAAAAATTGTTTTTGGGGGTGAAATATCGAAAGAAACGTTGCAGATTGCCCCAACTGTAATGGCGGAGGTGACGGAGCAGGATGCGGTGATGGGAGAAGAAATCTTTGGGCCAATCCTTCCGGTGCTTACCTTTACAGATTTTGACCAGGTTGTGACGAACTTGAAGGGGAAGGATAAGCCGTTGGCGCTCTATCTTTTCTCCAGCAATCAGCGACACATAGAACGAGTGACGAAGGAACTCTCCTACGGCGGTGGCTGTATCAACGATGTGATTATTCATCTTGCCACCAGTCACATGGGATTTGGCGGTGTGGGAGAAAGCGGTATGGGAGCATATCATGGCAAAACTGGATTTGAAGCCTTTTCCCACAAAAAATCCATTGTGGATAAGAAGACTTGGCTGGATCTTCCCATTCGTTATCAGCCGTACAAAAATTCATTTTATGAAAGGCTGGTACGGTTCTTTTTACGGTGATTTTCCTTGCTATATGAAAATCTTTGGCGTATAATGTGTGTCACAAGAGAGGTGTCGCTAAGGATGCCTTATTTACGGTGGCGGACAAAAAGGCTTCGCATACAGAGAATAATAGAAAAACAAGAGGATAGGTTATGAAGATTATAGTAGTAGGCTGTGGCAAAGTAGGCTACACCTTGACGGAACAGTTAAGTGCGGAGGGGCATGATATTACTATCATCGAATCCAACGATGCAAAGATGGAGAGTGCCTGTACAAATCTTGATGTAATCGGAGTGAGTGGAAATGGAACCAGTTATCGGGTACAGCAGGAGGCTGGCGTGGAAGATGCGGATATGCTGATTGCTGTAACAAATCGGGATGAGATCAACTTACTTGCTTGTCTGATTGCCAAGAAAGCGGGTAACTGTCAAACCGTTGCCAGGGTTCGAAATCCGGAATATTTTAAAGAAATTGGATTTTTAAAGGAGGAACTGGGACTTACCATGGTAATCAATCCGGAGCTCGCTGCTGCGGCTGAGATTGCTCGCCTTATTCAGATTCCTTCAGCCATGGAGATTGATACCTTTGCCAAGGGACGAATTAATCTGGTGAAACTGGAACTTCCGAAGAAATCTCCTTGGG
>CAYLUV010000160.1:0-3945 GCA_964386955.1 uncultured Lachnospiraceae bacterium | reverse complement strand
CTACATCCAGATAGGTAACTTCAAATCCCTTCTTTTCCAGGTATTCGCAAGTGTGTAAAATCGCATGATGTTCAATCTTTGTGGTAATGATGTGTTTTCCTTTGTTGCCATAAGCCTCTGCGGTAGCTTTCAGCGCCCAGTTATCAGACTCGGAACCACCTGCAGTAAAGTAAATGTCCTGTGTGTTTGTATTTAAAGATTTGGCGATGGTCTCTCTCACGTCTGTGATTACCTTCTTATTGCCTGATGCAATACTATAAATAGAAGAAGGATTCCCAAACTTTTCTGTAAAGTAAGGAAGCATCGCCTCCACAACTTCTGGTCTTGCTGCTGTTGTTGCTGCGTGATCTAAATAAATGACTTTCTTTTCTTCCATAATGTCACGTCCCTCCTAGTTTTCGCATTCTCTTACGAATGACTGACTTTCTATTCTACGGCTGTCCTCCACAAGTTCGGAAAGCCACATATTATTAACGGTATCCTCGATGCTGTCATTGATTCTCTGCCACACCAGCTTTGTGACGCAGTATTTAGAACCACTGCAACCACCTTCCTCCTTGGAAAGCTCTGCACATTTTACCGGAGCCAAATCTCCCTCCAATGCCCGCAGAATATCTCCCACAGAAATCTCCTTGGCGTCCTTGGTTAAGACATATCCCCCCTGTGCGCCTCGTATGCTCTTTACCAAACCTGCCTTGCGAAGTTTCGCCAAAAGCTGTTCCAAATAAGTAACAGAAAGGTCCTGTCTAGTGGAAATGGCGCTGATGGACACGGGAGCTTCCTCACAGTAGCTTGCCAAATCAACCATGGCACGAAGGCCGTATCTTCCTTTTGTTGATAATTTCATCTTATCACCCCATTCCCGACTAATTTAGTCGGATATTGTCTTGTTGTATCTTATCACCACACTATCCATCATGTCAATGTTTTCTTTTCTAATCTTACGAAAAAAAGCATGATTTCATACCTCCTTTCATAAAATAAAACAATTCCTTTCGGAAGGATTCCATTATGACTCAAAAAAATCCCCTTATTACCGGCACTCTTATACTCACAGGCGCAGGTTTTCTCACCAGAATTCTCGGTTTTTTTAACAGAATATATCTATCTCAAATCATCGGTGCCAAGGAAATGGGCATCTATCAACTTATTTTTCCTGTGTATATGGTCTCTTTTGCCCTCTGCTGCCACGGTACGGAGCTGGCTCTTTCCCAGATGGTGGCAGAATTTTATGCAAAAGAAAAAAAGGTCAATATCCGACCTTTACTCTTTGTATCCTGTCTTATTTTTACCTCCCTGGGTGTACTTCTTAGCCTTAGTATTTTTCATTACAGTGATTTTATCAGTCTCTACCTCCTAAAGGAAGAAAGTGCCAGCCTTTGTCTAAAAATCATGGCACCTATTCTGCCTTTTACTGCCCTTCGTTGCTGCCTGCACGGCTACTATATCGGTGTCAAAAAAACTGCCGTTCCTGCCTTGGGACAATTACTGGAACAGGGCATCCGCATCGGTGCTATCTGGCTTTGTGTACACTTTCTTTCCCTAACAGAGCCTTCCCAATTTTCCGGTGCTTCCCTGGCAGTGTTTGGCATGGTAGCTGGTGAGGTAGTCAGCACATTTTTCACCCTCTTTTGCTATGAGATCCAGACAAAAGAGCTTCGGTTCCCCCTCTTTTATGAACGAATGTCCAAAGGAAAGTTGGCCTGTGACCTTCTTCGCCGTACCATACCTCTAACCGGAAACAAACTCTCCCTCACTTTGATTTCTGCGCTGGAGGCGGTGTTGATACCACATATGCTTTCCTTCTATTATAAAGATACCAATCTGGCATTATCCATGTACGGTGTATTGACTGGAATGTCCCTGCCTTTTGTCCTGTTTCCCTCCACCATCACCAACTCCTTAAGTGTACTGCTCCTACCTACCATATCCGAAGCAAAGGCAAAAAATCACACCATTGCCATTCAACATACCATTCAAAAAACTTTGAAACTCTGTCTCACCCTTGGCTTTTTGGCACTGATATTCTTCTTTTTCTTTGGGCAAAGGCTTGGCACATACGTCTTTCATAATGAATCAGCTGGAGATTTTTTGTTGATTCTCTCCTTCCTCTGCCCCTTTCTCTATCTGTCCGCCTCCGGCACCAGTATTTTGAATGGACTTGGCTATCTAAAAGAAACTTTTATATACAACCTGCTGGCACTTTTGGTGCGAATCCTTTTTATCTTACTGGCCGTTCCTGTTCTTGGAGTACAGGGCTACCTTGTGGGACTACTTTTTGCCTATGGAATACAGGTCAGCCTGCAAATGTGGAAAATATATCGAGTTTGTTTTCGATAAGAAAGCGCAAGGCTTTATTATTTTTACAGCCCCACCGCTGTCTCAAACAGCTTTTTGGCCGTCTTTACATCGTTATTTTTCAGAGCAAGCTCGATTCTTCTCTCCAAATCTTTTTTCTTCTGCTCTTTTTCCAGATAGTCCTTGTCAAAATGTTTGTCGTAGACCATCTTTCTAAAAGTACGGATGCGTACCCGTCGCACAGAGGTGTCATCCACCAAGAGAACATAATCTGCACAGTTTACAATGGTATAAAAATCATGGGATACCATCAAAACTGCCCCTGGATAGTCCATAATGGCTCTTTCTAAGGCTTCCTGGGCGTAGGTGTCCAGATGGCTGGTTGGCTCATCCAGCAAAAGAAGTTCCGCTTTTCCCAGCGCAATTCTTGCAAGCTGCAGCAAGTTCTTTTCGCCACCGGAAAGCTGCTCGATTCGCTCAGAAAGCATCTCCTCGTCGAAATAATAGTCTTTCAAAAATTCCTGCACCTGCGCCTTTGTGTCAAAGCCCAACTGCATAAACTCCTCGTACACTGTATTTGTCTCATTCCACATACCGCCGTAGTACTGAGACAAAAATCCCACTTCCAACTCTTCTGGAATCTCTACTGCGGAATGCTGATTTTTGAAGATATCGTAAAAAAGTGTAGTTTTTCCTGTTCCATTGGCTCCCACAATGGCAACTTTTTCTGTTCCCTTCAACTCAAAATTAACTTCTTCCAGTAAGAGTTCATCAAAGGCAACTTTATAATCTGTCACTTTTAACACCGTTTTTTCTGGATCTGCTTCCACCTGCGGCAACGTAATCTTTGGATAACGGAGTTCCAAAAATGGTTCCTTGATGGCTCTTTCTCGGATACGGTCAAGGTAGGTCTGCTTCGCATGTACTGCCCTTCCAAGAGAGGCAATACTGTGAATGGTGGCATTGGTTCGCATGCGCTCCACCATCTTTTCTGTACGCTCAATCTCTTCCCTATCCGCTGCCGCCTTTTCCTGTAGCTCAATCTTCTTCTCTAAGAGTGCAAATCGGTATTCTACATAATTTCCGTCAAATTCCTGTATCTCTGCATTTTCCAGATGAAGAATCTTATCAAAGCAACGATTTAGGAGATAACGGTTATGGGTAATTACAAGCAGTGTTCCCTTATAATTGTTGATCAGCTCACAAAGACCATTCATATTTTCAAAATCTAAGAACACATCCGGCTCATCCATAATGAGCAGATTTGGCATGTGAAGCATCTCTCTCATTACTTGCAAGAGTTTGTATTCGCCGCCGCTCAGATCACCAATTCTGGTATCTTCATGGTCTTTCATCCCCACAAGATGGAGCTGTTTTCGGATATTACTCTCATAGTTATCCCCGTCCATAGCCTGATATAAATCTAGTAATTTCTGATACTCCTCAAAAAGAGGCTCCAAATCTTCCTCTGTAGCCATTCGCTCACAAATCACTTCTGTCTCTTTTTGATTGTTGACAAAATCCTCACTCAAAAAATCAAAAACCGTCTTTGCCTTTTCCTCTTCTCCGCCGTCAAACTGGTTCACATACCCCATACGACATTCTTCACTTTTGATAATTTTACCATCGTATAAATATTTATCTGGG
>CAYLUV010000159.1:0-4006 GCA_964386955.1 uncultured Lachnospiraceae bacterium | reverse complement strand
AAAATCTCGAAAAAAATAATCCATTCTTTTTTTAAAAAACTGTTTTTTCCACCAAATATGTGGTACAATTTTGGTAAGTTATACATCGCCCTAGGAACGACACAGGCGATTCTATACTCTTATATCAAATTTCATTTAGGGGGAAATTCTTATGGCAAAAGAAATGGTTGCAATGCTTCTTGCCGGTGGACAGGGTTCACGTCTTTACGCTCTGACTGAAAAACTGGCAAAACCCGCAGTTCCTTTTGGAGGGAAATATCGTATCATCGACTTTCCACTGTCCAACTGTGTAAACTCCGGTATCGATACAGTAGGAGTCCTTACACAGTATCAGCCAGTCGTATTAAACGAGTACATAGGCAATGGACAGCCTTGGGATCTTGACCGTTTAAATGGCGGTATTCATGTACTTCCACCATATCAGAAGGCTTCCGGTTCTGACTGGTTCAAAGGCACTGCCAACGCAATTTATCAGCACATCTCCTTCATCGACCAGTATAACCCACAGTATGTGATTATTCTTTCCGGTGATCAGATCTGCAAACAGGACTACAGCGAATTTTTAGCATTCCACAAAAAGAAAAATGCAGAATTTTCTGTGGCTGTTATGGAAGTACCTTGGGATGAGGCTTCCCGTTTTGGTCTCATGGTAACAGATGAGAATGACAAGATTACAGAATTCCAGGAAAAACCAGCCAATCCAAAATCCAATCTGGCTTCTATGGGTATCTACATCTTTAACTGGGACATCCTGAAAAAATATTTAATCGAGGATGAAGCTGACGAGACCTCTGAAAACGACTTTGGTAACAACATTATTCCAAATCTTCTCCGTGACGGACGCGCTATGTATGCACATCGCTTCAGCGGCTACTGGAAGGATGTAGGAACAATTCCTTCTCTCTGGGAAGCCAACATGGAAGTTCTGGATCCAGAACACAGCGGTATCAACTTATTTGATGATGATTGGAAGATTTACAGCCGAAACAGTGGTATGACCGGACACAAGATTGGAACCAATGCACTGGTTGAAAATTCCATGATTACCGATGGATGCCGTATCAACGGTACAGTAAAACACTCCGTTCTCTCCTCTGGCGTTAAAGTTGAAGAAGGTGCTATAGTAGAAGATGCTGTTATCATGCGCGGTTCCACTATCAAAGCGGGAGCTGTTGTACAGCACTGTATCATTGCAGAAAATGTTGTAGTTGGCGAAAATGCTGTGGTTGGCGCTATGCCAGCAGGCGCAGAAAAAGGTGTGGCAACTGTTGGTTCCAATGTATATATCGGCAAGGATGCCAAGATTGGCCCAAATGCCATGATTCGAGAAAATGTAAAGGATGGTGAGGAACAATGGTAAACATGAATTCTAATGCAATGGGTATTATTTTCCCAAACAGTTATGACGCTCTTGTTCCCGATCTGACCAATGACCGTCTGATGGCCTCCATTCCATTTGCAGGCCGTTACCGTATGATCGACTTTGTACTTTCCGGTATGGTAAATGCAGGAATCGACAACATCTCCATTATTGTTCGAGAAAATTATCTCTCTCTGATGGATCATCTTGGCTCTGGACGTGCCTGGGACTTAACCCGCAAAAAAGGCGGACTGAATATCGTTCCTCCATACGCTAGAAAAAATTCCAAGGTTTACAGCGGAAAGGTAGATGCTTTGGCAAGCCTTCTCTCTTATCTAAAAGAGAAAAAAGAAAAATACGTTGTTTTGGCAGATTCTCATATTGCATCCAACTTCAACTTTAAATCCATGATCGACCAGCATATCGAAAGTGGAGCTGACATCACTGTTGCCTACGAAGAAAGACCAATTCCAGAGGATCTCCTTCACACAGATAACATTTCCAAGGGATTATATTATTCCTACAACTTAGACGGCAACAAGATTACAAAGATGATGATCAACTCTAAGGAAGAGGGCGTAAGCAATCTCGGTCTGAATCTCTATGTGATCAAACGTACTTTATTGATTGATCTGGTAAATCAGGCATTTGTAGAAGGAAAATCCTTCTTTGAACGAGATATTTTAAATCCTAACATCGGTGTTCTGGATATCCAGGGTTACAAGTGTACCGACTATACTGCCCGCATCACTGGCATGCGTTCTTACTTTGAAGAAAATATGAAGCTCTTAGACGATGAAAATCTGGATCGATTATTTATCTCTAAGCGCCCTATTTACACCAAAGTTCGTGACGATAATCCTACCCGTTATATCAAGGGTGCTACCGTTAAGAATGTTATGGCGGCAGATGGTTGTCTCATCGAAGGACATGTGGAAAATTGTGTTCTCTTCAAGGGTGTGCAGATTGAAAAAGGTGCCGTTGTGAAAAACTGTGTGATCATGCAGGATACTGTAATTAAAGCCGGTGCCAATGTAGAATATGTAGTGGCAGACAAGGATGTTACCATCGGTTCCAATGTAGAACTGAAAGGAAGCTCCACCTTCCCTATCTATATTGCCAAGAAAAGAAATGTATAATCTATAAATAAAAATCCTTGCTGGGTGATGGTTCTTTTTCCTCCCCGGCAAGGATTTTTTCTATTTCTCTATCTTTCTCATTTTATTGGCAATACGAATTTTGTTTTCTTCTTTTTTGCTTTTTCGCATCTCTCTAGCTGAAATCTGTATTAAGCGTCCCACCACAGAAAATAACATCTTTTTTTCCTCCGCTTCCACCTTCGACAACTGCTTTAACAATTTTCTCGTATTTTCTTTTCGATTTTTTGCTGCCTCATTTAGAGTTGTAATCTCCAAACTATAGATGATATCAAACACAATGGTCACGAACTGTTTTCGTTCCTGCAGTTCCAATCCTTTAATCCAACGATTTAGGGCTCCTTTCCATATCTTGGAGGCAGAATCTGCTTCCTCCTGCAATGCAAATCGATTCCCCGTTACAATCCAGTTAAAGGCATTGTGCTGCATAAAGCCGGACACCTTATTTTTTACCACAAGATAATTATTATCCTCTTCCATCAACATTCCCACAATGGAGGTCTGTGGAATCAATTTTTTTATCTTAGGACGTATCTTCTTGTAGTGTTCAGACTGATACACCGCCTCCCAAAAGCCCGGTCCATCATAATTATACACACAAAACAGTCGTTCCTGCATCTTCTCTGGCAGCATCATGGCTGTATACACCGCCAGATTGCCCCCTTTGGAATGACCTCCCAAATAAAATTGTCCCGGATATCGTTCCATCATTGCAACCGCATATCTTACTGCTTCCCGCTGAGCTGGCACTTCATCCTGAAACGTCATATTAAAGTCCTCTTTCCAGCCCACAACACTATTGTCTGTCCCCCGAAATGCTATAAAATAGAGATTTTCCTCCAATTTGTAAGTAATGGCGGAAAACTGTTCGTCACAGGATTCATCAATCTTATCTATAAAATTGGCTACCTTCAAACTGCCATGACGTCCACCGGATTCTAGAATTTCCACCAATTGATCATCGCCATTTCTGGTAATCAATGCATGTAGCAAAGACTCTCTCTCCTTTGTCATGTAGAAAGAAACAGACTGTGTGAATTCCTGTCTTTCTTCCTCATCACTAAAATCGTAATATGCTGCTTGACACAAAATCAGCCCATCCACATCTGAAAAAGGCATCTCTTGATAAGTCTTGTTCTTGTATTTTTCTGCGTATGTGATTATGTTATGATCCATTAGCCTTCCTCTTGTCTTTTCTTTCTTGTCTCGTTTCTATGAGATGTTCCCATTCTATTTTTTCTATTATACACACTTTTTGTGCACAAAAAAAGACTCAGAATAAATTCTGAGTCTTATAGAGGCGCCAACCAGATTTGAACTGGTGATAGAGGTGTTGCAGACCTTTGCCTTACCACTTGGCTATGGCGCCATTACTATTAGATTATATCATATTGTTTTTACTTTTGCAAGTACTTTTTGATATAAGATACATTGTACCTTAAAAACTACACACAGTGAACATCAATCCTAGGAAACTTTTGGACAAGCT
>CAYLUV010000158.1:3552-4008 GCA_964386955.1 uncultured Lachnospiraceae bacterium | reverse complement strand
ACTGAATATGCTGGTACAGTAGATGCACTAAAGTTTGTAGCGATATCAATGTATAATATACCATCATTTTTCAAATCAATTCCAGCAATAGGACGATTTAATACTTTAAAGATAATATTTTCATATTTCTTACTTGTCAAACAATAAACACCTTGTTCATCATTTTCATTATTTTTCTTAGCATTTATTATATTATATTCCTTTACTTTTGTAATAGCACAATTAGAACAGTCATATTCATACAATTTGTTTGCAATATTAAAATATATTTTATCTTCATATAAGGCAATTGTATGTTGTAAACCTGGATATATTCGATCCATAAAAACATCCACAACATATTGAGATTTTAATCCATAATCTATATAGGAAATTTCACCATTAATAGAACAGATCGTACCTGAAGCTAAATCAACCACTGTATTTTCCTCATCACTTTTTCGATGACGAGAAACT
>CAYLUV010000158.1:0-3542 GCA_964386955.1 uncultured Lachnospiraceae bacterium | reverse complement strand
ATTACCACTACTATTTTGTTTTTTTACATAAAACAAATATTCATCATTGTAATAAATTGTCGAATCCACCAAATAAAACCAACTTTTCTCAAAACTGTTATCCTTGCATTTTTGTCTGTAATTATCAACCAAACTTCTATCCTTTAAATCTGCCAACTCCTTAAATTTTTCGTATGATATCATAAAAAATTTATGATAGCAATTTCCATTTGTTTCAATTCGTACACCTTTAAAATGTGGTACTACAACATCATCATAGCATACATCTACGTAATACCATGTACCTTCCAACTGCACTACATTATAATAATGTACTTCCGATTCCCCATATACTCTTCCACAATCAATAACTGCACTTTCTACAATTTGATCAGAATTCTTCCATGTACCATCATCATTTTTATAAATTTGTGGGAAAGCATTTTGTACCAAATACGAATACAAACTTACATAACCTAAGCAAACAACTGAATTTTTGCTGACTGCACCTAAAGCCGTAGATTCTAATAATGAATCACTCCCATCTATTCTATGATCCAAATTAAAAGAACAATGTTTAATCACATAGTCATGTAAAACTAGATACTTTTCTACATCAGACATATTATCATCCAAAGAGGCCAATGCTGTATCACGGAATTTTAGTAACTCATCACCATATAATTCTATATATGATTCTAACGAATTAGTAATCCCGACTATTGTCTTTTTCAACTCATCCATATTAACCTTTTTACTGTCCATGTCCATAACACTGAGAAGTGCTCTGTATGGCTCCTCCGGTGTATTCATAGTTGTATAATATGCGAGAGGTATTCCAAAATACTCAACATTTTCTTCATAAAATGTTTTTAATTTCATATATAGATCAAAAACTTCTTGTTTTTCTAAATCATCCTGTTCTTCACTGACGCTGTCTACTATCCCATCCTCTCTCTCTGCAGACAATTGGCTAGCATCAACAAATATACAGGGAATCCATATTATGCCTATAATTATAACTATTCCTATTAAAAATTTATCTATTATGTATTTTTTTAATGCATCCAATATATTCCTTGCCTCCAATTGTCAAAGAGAGAACCACTTCTGTAAATGAAACGATTCTCTCTTTGCTTTAATTAGTAAAATTTTTTATTTCATTACCTTCACAACAAGTGTTTTTTTCTTATTGCCACACTTAACATAGACTTTGGCTGTACCTTTTTTCTTTGCAACAACCAGACCAGACTTATTCACTGTAGCAATTTTCTTATTACTTGAAGAAAATGCAACTTTACTTGTACATGTCACAGGATTTTTTGTAACTTTAATTTGATATTTCTGTTTCAGTTTCAAATTAACTTTAGAATCACTTAAAATCAATTTACTAATTTTAGGATTATTTTTTTGCACTTTGACTTTGCACGTTGCTTTTGCGCCACTTACCATTGTAACGGTTATAGTAACATATTTACTAGAAGTTTTCTTTCCAGTAACCTTCAATCCAAGTTTTCCATTCTTAGATACAGTAACTACGCGTTTATCACTAGATTTCACACTAGAAATCTTATCATTAGAATAGCTCACACCAACAACTTCAATTGCCGTTGTTGCTTTTCCTTTTTTCACAGGAACTTTTGTTGCATTCAGTTTAATTTGAGTTGGTCTTACTTTAACAATCGCAGTAATATTTTTTCCACTCTCTGTCTTAGCTTCTAATGTAACAGCTTTTGTTTTTCCTGTATACTTCTTAGCTTGAATTGCTCCCGCAACTGTAACTGACAATACTCCCGGATCAGATGACTTAATTTCAACAATCTTATCCTTATTATATTTAGAATTCAAGGTTACAATAGCAGACTGCATAGAGAACAATTCATACTCCGTCTTATCAAATCTAGCTTCTGAATCTAACTGTGGAATATTCTTTGTTTTTTCATCAGCTACTTTTTCACCATCATCATATGTAGCCTCTGCTTTGTAAACCATTTTTCCTGCAGCTACATACGTTGCTGCAGTTTCAACACGAGAAATCTTTACCTTAGCCTTCTCTGTTGCACCACATCCAGTTCTTGTACACACTCTTTCTGCCGTGCAATTCTCATAATTCGCTTCCCATACAAATGTAGATTCCCCGTATTTATGGCCTTTAGCATCTACTTCATATAACTTCACTTCCGATTCATATCTCTCTCCGTTAAAGTCAACCACTGCTTTAACATCTTTTTTACCTTTTTCCGTGCAAGTAGGATCTACATTTTTAACTACTACTATCTCACATGCTTCTTCCGTTTTATGGTCACACTCATTTCGTTTACAACTAAATATTGCTTTGCATGTGGCATTTTCCTTGTCTTCGCCCCACTCAAATTTAGGTGCTTCGTAATCATGTCCTAATGCAGCCACCTCATAAACCCCATTAGTATCAGATTTCGTAGTATATGTTTCTTCCTTACCTTCATTATGAGTTACTGTAATGGTTGCACTGTATACCTTTTCACCTTTATCCGTGCAACTAGGCTGTTTCTGTTGATCACTTTCTTCTTTAATTACTACTTTACTATTTTTATCTTCACTACTATATCTAGCAGCTACATCACCGTATTTACATTTAAAAATAACCTCACAAATAGGATTGCTAGCATCACCTTTCCAACTAAACTCAGGTTTTTCGTACTCGTGACCTCTTGCATCCATATAACCTGTTGTTGTTGCCTCGTATGTTGTATCATCAATTTTATAAGATGCCACATATGTAACTTCTCCACCGGTTTCGCATGTAACACCCTCGGCATTTTCTACGGTTATGTCCGCATCAACATCCCTTGCTATAATCGCAGATACACCAACATTGGCCTTTCCTTCTAACTGATCATAATCATTTAAAACCATAAAGTCAAGATTTGAATCTTTACACGCCTCATCAGTACACTCAATAGTTAACGTTGCTGCATCATGTTTATCTGCCCAGGATGCAGTAGCCTCATACTCATGTCCAAGAACTACATCTTCTGGAATAATCAATTCATTGCTATCTTCTTTGTATTCTAATGAATCCATGCAATGTACACACACAGCAGCTTCCACCACTATATTGTTTTCACTATCACTCTCTTTTTGATATGTCTCGTCTTCAAAAAGAATGTAATGATGCCCCGTTGCCACAGCTTCGTCATCTGCCATTACACCAGTTTCTGTATCTACTGCTCCACAAGTTTTACAACGTTTTTCAATATATCCATTTTCTGTACAAGTAGGTGCAACTCGTACTTCTTTGTACTCATGCGTTTCGCCATTTACATGTTCCATAGAAATAGTTTCTACAAAATTAGCACTCCACAAATATTCATCATTATCGTTGTCTCCGCCTTTTTTGTAGTCAATACTTCCCATTGCATAATTTATATAATTGGCATTGTAGTTCGTTTCTTCATATTTGTATTCTGACGCTCTTGTATAATTTGTTGCAATAGAAACATACATCTTTCCATCATCTTTTATGGACAATGCCGCTATTGGATGGTTTAATACTGTATATTTTTCATCATCTGCTTGCACAC
>CAYLUV010000157.1:0-4025 GCA_964386955.1 uncultured Lachnospiraceae bacterium | reverse complement strand
GACAAAGGACTTCTGTTCTCTGCTCCTAAATTTGAGCATAGCTATCCACATTGCTGGAGATGTGATACACCGCTTATCTATTATGCGCGTGAATCCTGGTTCATCAAGATGACAGCAGTGAAAGACAACCTGATCAAGAACAACAACACGATCAACTGGATTCCAGAAACTATCGGTAAAGGCCGTTTCGGCGACTGGTTGGAAAATGTACAGGATTGGGGTATCAGCCGTAACCGTTACTGGGGTACTCCTTTAAATATCTGGGAATGTGAATGTGGACATCAGCATGCCATCGGAAGTAAGGCAGAATTAAAAGAAATGTCCGATAACTGTCCAGATGACATCGAACTGCATCGTCCGTTCGTCGACAATGTAACCATCAAATGTCCACACTGCGGCAAGCCAATGCATCGTGTACCGGAAGTAATCGACTGCTGGTTCGACTCTGGTTCTATGCCATTTGCACAGCATCACTATCCATTTGAAAATCAGGATTTATTTGAACAGCAGTTCCCAGCAGACTTTATCTCTGAGGCAGTTGACCAGACAAGAGGATGGTTCTACTCTCTTCTTGCTATCTCTACTTTACTGTTTGATAAAGCGCCATTCAAGAATGTTATCGTACTGGGACATGTGCAGGATGAAAATGGACAGAAGATGAGTAAATCCAAAGGAAATGCTGTAGATCCATTTGAGGCCTTAGAAAAACATGGCGCAGATGCAATTCGTTGGTACTTCTATGAAAATAGTGCCCCTTGGTTGCCAAACCGTTTCCATGACGGCGCAGTAACAGAGGGACAGAGAAAATTCATGGGTACTCTTTGGAATACTTACGCATTCTTTGTACTGTATGCAAACATTGATGAATTTGATGCAACAAAATATACATTAGAGTATGACAAATTATCTGTTATGGATAAATGGTTACTGTCCAAGTTAAATACTCTTATTATGACTGTGGACAACAACCTTGCTAACTACAAGATTCCAGAGACAGCAAGAGCGCTACAGGAATTTGTAGATGATATGAGTAACTGGTATGTTCGCCGAAGCAGAGAACGTTTCTGGGCAAAAGGAATGGAACAGGATAAAATCAATGCTTACATGACTCTCTACACAGCCCTTGTAAATGTGGCAAAAGTAGCAGCGCCAATGATTCCATTTATGACAGAGGATATTTATCGTAACCTCGTTTGCAGCCTGGATCCAACTGCACCGGAAAGTATCCACCTTTGTGACTTCCCTGTGGCAGAAGAATTTATGATCGACAAAGAATTAGAAGCAAACATGGATCGCGTTCTGAAAATCGTTGTACTTGGTCGTGCAGGCCGTAACAGCGCAAACATCAAGAACCGTCAGCCAATTGGCCAGATGTTTGTAAAGGCGGATTTCGAACTGTCTGAATTCTACAAAGAGATCATTGAGGATGAGTTAAACATTAAGAATGTAGAATTCAAAGATGATATTTCTGCTTTCAGTTCTTACTCTTTCAAACCACAGCTTAAAACAGTGGGACCAAAATTCGGTAAACAGGTAGGACAGATCAGAAATGCTCTGATGAACGTAGATGGAAATGCTGCAAAAGCCCAGTTGGATAAAGAAGGTGTGTTAACACTTGCTTTAGAAGGCGGCGATGTAGAACTTGCAGTAGAAGATTTACTCATTGATGTAAAACAGATGGAAGGTTATGAGACTGTGGCAGATGGCGGTATCACTGTTGTTATTGACACAAATCTTACAGAAGAACTTTTAAGAGAGGGATTTGTAAGAGAGATTATCAGTAAGATTCAGACTATGAGAAAAGAGGCTGGATTTGATGTGACAGATCATATCACTGTTTACGCAGAGGGCAATGATAAAGTAACAGCTATCATGGAAGAACACGGCAAAGAAATTTGCGGTGAAGTTATGGCAGATGCCATGAGCGCAGGCCAGATGGATGGTTACTCCAAAGAATGGAACATTAATGGAGAACATGTTACATTAGGTGTAAAGAGAGTTTAGGCGAGTATTTATACGTGCTTTAACTTATATATTTTGGGATGACTGGGTGGTGGATGTATTTTGCAGCCCCATCCTGCGTCCTGTTTTATCCTATATGCTAATCGATGACTAGAAGGAGGATTTCAATTTTGATTAAAAAAGATGTTTTCGACAAAGAAGAATTTAAGCGCGAGGTAGTGAAAAATGTGCGTCAGTTATACAGACGTGATTTAGAAGACGCCTCTCAGCAGCAGATATACAGTGCTGTTGCTTATGCAGTAAAAGATTTCATTATTGATCAATGGATTGAAACACACAAGACTTACAAAAAGAACAAAGTAAAATATGTATACTATCTGTCTATGGAGTTTTTGATGGGTCGTGCCCTTGGAAACAACATGATCAACCTTACATTTTACGATGAGATGAAGGAAGCGTTGGAAGAACTTGGCCTCGACATTAACTTAATCGAGGATCAGGAACCAGATGCTGCTTTAGGAAATGGTGGTCTGGGAAGACTTGCAGCATGCTTCTTAGATTCCTTGGCAACACTTGGTTATCCAGCATACGGCTGTGGTATCCGTTACCACTACGGTATGTTCAAACAGAAAATTGAAAATGGTTTCCAGATAGAAAAACCAGATGACTGGTTAAGAAATGGAAATCCATTTGAAATTCGCCGTGATGAATATGCACAGGAAGTAAAATTTGGTGGATATGTGGATGTTGAGATCGACCAGAACGGCAAACAGCACTATGTACAGAAAAACTACCAGTCTGTACGTGCCATTCCATACGATATGCCAATCGTAGGTTACGGAAACCACGTAATCAACACCCTTCGTATCTGGGATGCAGAGGCAATGCAGACATTTAAGTTAGATTCCTTCGATAAGGGAGAATACCAGAAAGCGGTAGAGGAAGAAAATTTAGCGAAGAACATTTCTGAAGTATTATATCCAAACGATAATCACTATGCAGGAAAAGAGCTTCGTTTAAAACAGCAGTATTTCTTCGTATCTGCTTCTATCCAGCGTGCAATCGCAAACTTCAAAGAGACTGAGACAGATATCCACAAACTTCCAGAGATGGTATGTTTCCAGTTAAATGATACTCATCCAACGGTTGCCGTTGCAGAATTAATGAGAATTCTCGTGGATGAAGAAGATTTAGAGTGGAATGAAGCTTGGGAAATCACATGCAAGACATGTGCGTACACAAACCACACAATCATGTCTGAAGCTCTTGAGAAATGGCCAATCGAGCTCTTCTCCAGATTACTTCCTCGTGTATACCAGATTATCGAAGAAATCAACAGAAGATTTGTAGGTCAGATTAGAGAAATGTATCCAAACCAGCCAGAAAAGGTTGCTTCTATGGCAATCCTCTATGATGGTCAGGTGAAGATGGCACATCTTGCTATTGCAGGAAGTTTCTCTGTCAATGGTGTAGCAAGACTTCACACAGAAATCTTAAAAGAAAGAGAACTTCGTGATTTCTATGAAATGACACCAGAAAAATTCAACAACAAAACAAATGGTATCACACAGAGAAGATTTATGCTTCATGCAAATCCACTGTTATCTAGCTGGGTAACAGATAAGATTGGTGATGATTGGATTACAAACCTTCCACATATGGAAAGACTTCTTACATATGTAGATGATCCAAAAGCACAGAAAGAATTTATGGACATCAAATACCAGAACAAAGTTCGTCTGGCAAAATACATCAAAGAGCATAATGGTGTAGACGTTGATCCACGTTCTATTTTCGATATTCAGGTAAAACGTCTCCATGAATACAAACGTCAGCTGATGAACATTCTCCATGTAATGCACCTTTACAATGAAATCAAAGAACATCCAGATATGGATATCGTTCCAAGAACCTTCATCTTCGGTGCAAAAGCAGCGGCAGGATATTACACAGCAAAACTTACCATCAAGCTGATCAATGCAGTGGCAGATCGTATCAATAACGATGCTTCCATCAACGGCAAATTAAAAGTTGTATTTATTGAAGATTACAGAGTATCCAAT
>CAYLUV010000156.1:2158-4056 GCA_964386955.1 uncultured Lachnospiraceae bacterium | reverse complement strand
TCTGTTGCGCCCCGTTCCGGCGGCGGCTGCGTCTTCACGCTCAAATTGCCGTGGGCGTTTTCGAGTGATTCGTGAAAATCGCCTCGGCAGATTATGCCAAGAACAGCAATGCCACGACGATGCCGTATACCCACAGACGATTGAAGATCGCCGCGCAGAGTACTGATATCGACAAGCCCAAACAGACTACAGACATTGTACTATACCGCCATTTTCATCTACATGACAATGATTTGAGAAAGTTGAAATATCTCGTGGATCAGTAAAAAAGAACGGCGATGAGGTGGCCAAGATCCGAAACTAGACGCTCGTGCGTTTGCGTACGAGAAGTCCACAACAAAGGGTTCGTGTCACTTTCTTTTTTGTATACTCAAACCAAAAGAATCCTTTGACGTGTTGCCAGATGAAATGTCCGGCTTTGTTACGGAATGGAGTTCTGAGTAAATACTTTAAGTAAATCGGCCACGTTCGGTTCTTCCAAATATAGCACCATGGTTTGCTTGTGATACCGGCGAAATGCCAAATGATCGTGTGTCGATCAAATGGCGAATAGGAATCGCGGTTGTTCCAAATGGTTGAAAGTGTCTGTATACGATTATGGAACGTGATGTTGATGACGTCTTGATCGGGCCATGCGACGCAATTCGCATATCGGGCTGTATTTTCCAACAGAGAATCGGGGGCGTTCTCTCTCCGCATTCGTGCAAGATCCATGACCAACATGCCAGAATTGAAGTAAGGGGAAGTACCCGTCAGCCCTAGCCTTTTCTTTTTGTCTGAACTCGAAGGGGAATCAATGACGGCTCCCAGGATGTTTTCGCCCAGATTGGTCGTCCACAGTGGGCGAATATCGCCTACGCAGACGACATCGACATCAAAATAGATGGTGCGTTCCTCGTCCGTCAAAACGGATGGCAGAAGGTAACGATAGTACATTTCCCGCGTGACGGTTGCCGTCGGTGTTGGAAACGTGTGAAATGGAGTCGCGTCCACTTTGTGGAAACTGATTTCGCGATTATTCCTTCTACCCCATTCGCTCAACATGTCCTGGTGTTGTGCGGCGATGTCATGGTGGAGAACATGGAAAATCAACTCGGACGAGGGATTGTTTTTTGCGAAACTCGCAATGGCGACCGCAAGGTGTTGGACGAAAAAGTCGTTCGCACAGAAACTAATCGATATTTTCATTTTGCCACCTTGAACAACGAGGGGGAGATTGAAATCACGATGATACCCTCCCGTCATGTAACAGAGAGGAAGTGGCGAACGTTGGCGAGGTCGTTTTTCATGCCGTGCAACTTCCGCTGATACTTCACCCTCCTCTCTCCGAAAGATATTTTTGAAAGAATCCAGTAGCGAAGGCATTTCCCGGTTAGACTGTTGATCTTGAATCTCCACGCGATGTATTTTTGTGGTTCGCAAAACGCATTTCTAAACAACATTGCCTCGTAAAACGGAGTCATCCGGGCGTAATGCCAGAATATGTCGGCATTAAGACCCGATGGATTTTTCCAGGGCTTTTGATGGGATGTGTAATGCAGAAATTTCGGATGGCTCAAGGAATGCAAATACGCCATATACTCCTCCGCGTCCAAACAAGATTCGAGATTGGAGTGTTCGATCAAGGCATGGTTTTGAAGATTCCATGACCAATCAAGAAACACGACCCGTCCTTCGCACACGACGTTCAGTAAATCTTGATCCCATAGCCGTAGATTTTTGATTTCTTTTAGCTTTTCCATACAGCGTGAAAACAATCGCTGTTTTTTACATTCGGAGATGTTGAAAATTAACAACCCCGAATTGAAATACGTGGTCAATTCCTTGAGACCAAGTTCGTCGTGAAAATACCGAACATTCCTTGGTCGGTTTGATGTTGCAAGAATTCTGGCGTCCTT
>CAYLUV010000156.1:0-2058 GCA_964386955.1 uncultured Lachnospiraceae bacterium | reverse complement strand
TCCTTCGGTCAATATGTAGGCCATATAGTTTCGTACGGGGGATGAATGTTCCGCCAATGATACAAGCGTCGCGGCGAGATACGGAGCATAGTTGTCATCTGCCGATAGGACAATCACGACCTCATCTTTTGGGTTTACGGTACTCATGCAGTTTTCTCCTTTGTCAATCGCGCAGAAAAGACGCGAGAAGCCGTTCCCAACGGCCGTAGATGGAACGCGGCGAAAATTCGTCGAGGGCGTTTTCAATGTGCAATGCGTCCAGGTTTTCCGCACTATTCGACGCCAACCCCCGTTCGAGGGCGGATGCGAGCGCGTGGGGGCTGGGCGCGGACAGGATGCCGCCGAAACGCGGGACGAGCTCGGCGCTCGCAAGGCAATCGGAACACGCGACGATTCTCTTCCCGAATGCGGCGGCCTCCGTGAGAACCAGCCCAAACCCTTCGACCCGGCTTGGAAAGGCGACAAGATCCGCGTCTGCATAGATTGAGGCAAGATCGTCGCAGAATCCCTCGAACCGAATACGTTCCGCCACGCCGAGTTTCGTCGCAAGACGTTTCAGACGTGCGATGAATTTTGGGCGGCCGTTTCCGTACAATGACAGAACCGCGTTTCGATGCGCGTCCATCCGCGCGAACGCACGGATGAGAAGTTCCTGTCGCTTGTCCTTGTTGAGGACGGCCGGATAAACGATGTGCGGCGGCGTATCGCTCCGTGAAACGTACGGAGGGGTATTGAACGTGCCGATGTCTACGGCATTTCCAATGACGACAATGCGTTGTTCGTTGCCAAGCCATTTTCGTACGGAGGAAACGTAGGCTGGCAGTAGAACTTGAACGGCCGCCACCCGTCGAATCGCCCGACGTGTTTTCCAGTTGCGAATGAAACGCTTCCGCTTGAACGCCGAGGGCGGGTAGACGTGGAATTGATGCACGACGGGACAGGGGAATCGACCGGGATAGGCGGATGCAAGATCACGGGTTTCGTTCGTGCCGGCCGAAACGATGACATCGGGACGTATGGCCGCGACGGCATGTCGCAATTCCGCCGTGCCAGAAAACCGGAGGACCTGAACCGTCGTGCCGACGGGCGTCGCGTGTTCGGACATGGTGACAAGGACGACCGCATGACGCCGGCTGAGGGCTTCCGCAAGCGCGATGACCGCACGATCTGCCCCGCGTCCTGACGAAAAACTGTCCTTGTAAAGGAGAACCTTCATACATCACCCACATCGTATTACTGATAATCTGCGAAGAGCTGTCCAAGAAAAAATTGATTTTGAATCAAACCGCGCTCAGACGCCCCGTCAAGGCCCGCCCCCGTAAATAAAGGGGTGGAAGGGCGTCTTCTAACAGAACTTCTAACAAATGTCCGAAACCGGCCTCGCCCGAAAAGCCGTTTCCCCCCTGTTTTAAAGGGCGAAACGGTAATCTCCGCCTTCTAACCATCTTCTAACTGACGACCGGAAAGGGGCGGTGGTGTGGTTGTTTCCAGTTTCAATGCGTTCATCGGCATCGTTCCGATTTTCGCATCCTCGCCCGGTACGTCGATACGTTCTGAATCTCCCATCCCCGATCTTACGTCCATTCCCGATTCCACGCACAGCCCCCCTACGTAAGAAATCAATCCGTCTCTAGAAAGGATGATAGTGGAGATTCTCCATTTTTTCGGGCAAGAAAATCGTCGATCCCCTGTAAACAATGGGCGACGTCGCTGTTTTCACGTTGCGCCAAGTGAAAATTCGGCTGCGGGAACGCGGAGCGCGGTTCTTGGACGGATGAAAGCGGCCTCCCTTCCATCGTCCATTCCCGTGCAAGGATTTCGTCCGTACCGTAATCTCACGAAACAGCGGAGATAGATTTACATACGATTTTACGACTGGAAATGCAGAAATACGTCATGTTTGCAACTGAAAAGAATTCGTCCGCAACATAATCTCGCTTTCCCGTTGCAGCCGAATGGTACGTTTGGTAGAATGGATGCCATGACGGTTGAACGTACACGGTCATTGTCCAAGAAGCGCCTCCATCATTCAAGAAGCCCCGGTCGGGGATATCTGGG
>CAYLUV010000155.1:0-4072 GCA_964386955.1 uncultured Lachnospiraceae bacterium | reverse complement strand
GCACTGGGTGAGCGATGCTGAAAACAACACATGGGAGCCGGGCGTTTATGGCTGGACGGAGGCAGAGGAATGAGCAGTCACCTGAAAATCATTGAGGAGCTGGAAGCTGTCACGGAAATACAGGCGCGGGCTATCAAAATCTTGGCAGCCCGACTGGCGGAGCTGGGCGACACCGAAACCGGACGGGACGAGATCGCGGAGGCCGACGCGGCGTACCGCAAGGCCATCGGCGGCGACGAGCTGATCTGAGACACGGGAGGAAAGGAAAATGTACATCGACGCAGACACCATCATCAAGGCGGCCAGCCTGCTGGGAGCGCTGGGGGCGCTGGTCGCCGCCATCGTCGCGGTCTACAAGGTGATCGAGAGCAACAAGAAGCAGACCGAGTTCATCAACGCCATTCAGGAGGAACAGACGTTGATCTGCTACGGTCTGCGGGGCGCACTGCAGGGGCTTGTGGAGCAGGGATGCAACGGCCCGTGTAAGGACGCACTGGACAAGCTGGACAAGCACCTGAACAAAAGCGCCCATCCGCACATCCCGGAGGCATGACATGGCGGGAAAGCAGACAAAGGCAGGAAAGCGGGCAGTGCGCTCGACCACCTCCAAGCGGGTGGTGCTGTCCGCGTGGAGTATTTTTGTGCTGCTGCTGATCGCGCTGCTGTATGGCCTGTTCTTCACGGAGCGGGATATGACCGCGCTGACTGTTGTGCTGGGAGCGGACAGCGCTGTGACCGGCGCGGCGACCGGCTTTTATTTCTGGAAAGCCAAGGCGGAAAAGAAGCTGGAGCTGTTTGAACGGCTTGCGGCCAAGTGGGAAAAGAAATACGGCATCGAAGCCGTTACCGCGCTGGCCCAAGTGATCTTCACGGAATAACGGAGGAGCAATATGCTGACAGGCAAAAACAACGAGGAAAAAATCTGGGGCTACCTGAAAGCGGCGGGCCTGAATGACTACGGCATCGCCGGTCTGATGGGAAACCTGTACGCGGAGAGCGGCCTTGTGCCGAACAATGTGCAGAACTGCTACGAAAAGAAGCTGGGCGTGACCGACGCGAGCTACACAGCGGCGGTGGACAGCGGCGCGTACACCAATTTCGTCAGGGACGCGGCGGGGTACGGCCTTGCCCAGTGGACTTACTGGAGCCGGAAGCAGGGGCTTTTGGAGTTTGCCAAGGCAAAGGGCAAGAGCATCGGTGATCTGGAGACGCAGCTCGACTTCCTGATGAAAGAGCTGCGGGAGGGCTACAAGGCCGTGCTGAAAATCCTGCAAACGGCGGGCAGTGTGCGGGCGGCATCGGACGCGGTGCTGCTGAACTTTGAGCGCCCGGCAGACCAGAGCGCGGCGGTGCAGGTGAAGCGGGCCGCTTTCGGGCAGAAGTATTACAGCAAGTATGCTGGCGGCGGGACTGCCAGCACAACGACAACGGAAGGTGGGAAAATGACGGCGAGGGAGCTTGCGGAAAAGGCGGCGGACATCGCCAAGAATCACAACACCGTGTATATGTGGGGCGTGTTCGGCGCTCCTGTGACGGAGAGTGTGATCGCCGGTAAGGCGAAGCAGTACCCGAACTGGTACACGGCATCCCGGCAGGCGGCTTTCCGCAAGCTGATCGGCAAGGGATATTTCGGTTTTGACTGCGTGTGTCTCATCAAGGCCATCCTGTGGGGCTGGAACGGCGACAGCTCCAAGAGCTACGGCGGGGCCGTGTATGCCTCCAACGGTGTGCCGGACATCGGCGCAGACACCATGATCTCCAAATGCACCGGCGTGTCCACGACCGGCTGGGACAGCATGGAGGTGGGCGAGGCGCTGTGGTGTTCCGGCCACATCGGGGTGTATATCGGCGGTGGTCTTGCCGTGGAGTGTACGCCCGCGTGGGAGAACAGGGTGCAGATCACCGCTGTTAAGAACATCGGCACCAAGGCCGGGTACAACGCCCGGAAGTGGACGAAGCACGGGAAGCTGCCCTATGTGACCTATGACGGGAAAACCGAGAAGCCCGCCGCGACCATCGGCGGCACCGCCGGTCTGACAGTGGGCGACCGGGTGACGATGGACAAGGCCGCCACGGTGTACGGCACCACGCGCAAATTCAGCTCGTGGGTCTACAGCGCAAAGCTGTATGTCCGCGAGATCGACGGGAACCGCGTTGTCGTCTCCACGCTGAAAAGTGGGGCCGTGACCGGCGCGGCGGACAAGAAGTATTTGACGAAAGTGTAAGGAGGTACACACTATGACACAGCTTATTCCTGAGATCACCAACATCATCGTTGAGGCGATCATCGCCATCTGCGGCCTGCTCTTTACCGGCGTGTTTATTCCGTGGGTGAGATCGACCGGCATCCCTTGGCTGAAAGAAAAGCGCCTGTATGGCCTTGCCTCTCTGTTCGTCAAGGCGGCGGAGAAGCAGTGCGAGGCCGGGACGCTGACCATTCCCAAGCTGGATTATGTTATGCAGCGCTTGGAGGAAAAGGGCTATCAGATCACCCCGGAGGTCAGAGCGGTCATTGAGGCAGCGGTAAAGGATTTGGACATCGCGGTGGATGGTGCCATCGGTGCGCTGGGCGATATTTTTGTTGAGGCAGAGGCCAGCGAAACCGAACAGAATACTTAACGGGAAGCCCCCGGCTGCTATACTCTATGAGATAGTGGCCGGGGGCCTTTTCGTTGCGGCACAAGGAAAAAGCGGTTGCGAAGCTGGGATTTTTTGAGTATCATAAAGGGGCAAAATGCGACAAAACAGGAAAAGGTAGAGCGGAACGGGACACAAACCGACACCGCCTGCGGGGATGATCGAAAGGAGGAATTTCAGTGCAAACCACAGGACGGACATTTAAGCACCTGACGAAGAATGACAGGCTGCGCATGGAACGGTGGCTGAACGAGGGATTGAAGCCGCGCCAGATCGCGGACAAGCTGCGCGTCCATATTTCCACCGTGTATCGGGAGTTGAAGCGGGGCCAGTATGAACGGCTGGACGGCGCGACATGGGAAATGGTGACGGCGTACAGCCCGGACATTGCGGAGGAGCGGTATCAGGGACACCTGCGGGAGAAAGGGCCTGACCTGAAAATCGGGAAAGACCACGAGCTTGCAAACTACATTGAGGAGACGATCATCGAAAGAGATTGCAGCCCCGCTGCCGTGCTGGGGTATGCACTGATGGAGGGCAGAGTGTTCCAGACATCCGTTTCCGTGGCGACCATTTACAGCTACATCAAAAAGGGGCTGTTTCTGCACATCACGCAGGTGGATTTGCCCCGGCGGGGAAAGCGGAAGCAGAGCTATAAGAAAGTGAAAACCAAGAACGATCAGGCGAGGGCATCTGCCGGGGAGAGCATCGAACGCCGACCGGCGGAGGTGGAGAGCCGGGAGGAGTTCGGCCACTGGGAAATGGACACCGTTTACAGCAAGAAGAACACCACGACCAAGGCACTGCTGGTGCTGACGGAGCGCAAGACCCGGCGGGAGATTATTATTATGGTGCCGAACCGCAAGGCGGAAACCATCGTGAAAGCCATCGACGCGCTGGAGCGGAAGATGGGGGCTGTGAATTTCAGGAAGATTTTCAAAACCATCACCGTGGACAACGGGACGGAGTTTTCGGCGGCGGAGGAGTTGGAGCGGAGCGCCATCAACAAGACCATCCCCCGCACGAGGGTGTTCTTCTGCCATCCGTATTCCTCGTGGGAGCGGGGCAGCAACGAGAACAACAACAGCATGATTCGGCGGAAGCATCCCAAGGGAACCAACTTTGCCAAGGTGAGCGCGGCGCAGATCGCGGCCACGGAGCGGTGGATTAACAACTATCCCAGAAAGATACTGGGGTACAGGAGCAGCGAAGTTCTGTTCAGGGAGTGCCTGCGGGAGCTGGGCATTTCCGCGTAAGAGGTATTGGCAACGGGGAAACCACAGGAGAAAGGGGAAGAGCGGGATAAAACATAGGGAATTGAAGATAGGATTTTGCGGGCTGCCGTCCATTCAGGGGGACGACGGCCATATCGTCATGTTAAAATTAGACAAAAATAGAATGAAAAATTTATGCGCATTTACTACTTGAATTTTCG
>CAYLUV010000154.1:0-4078 GCA_964386955.1 uncultured Lachnospiraceae bacterium | reverse complement strand
ATTTATATCTGTTACCTTGATGTCATTGCCAACCGGCTGATCTATACTAATGCTTTCTCTCATTGTACTAAATCCCCTTATTTACGTCAAAAAACACCTAAATTTTCTTTTTAAATAAAAAACAACTATCAGATTTTGTAAAAATCCGATAGTTGCGTAAAATCAATATATCATTACATGAGAGAGACAATTTTGAAATCTACAGCCTCTTTTGCTATCTGGCATAAAAGCTGTCTCATATTTTTGTCTTTTAAGGAACCGGCAAGAGTCATAGTTACATGCTGTACACTCTCATCGGCTTCTACATTCATAAGTTTTAAAGAAACATCGTTTAACACTACCATATTTAAGAAGAGATTTGCCTCATTTTTTCCCTTGATACAGGAAAATGTCACCGTTACCTGATCATGTGGTTTTTCTGCAGATAAACCGGCTTCTTTTAGGGCATTTTCCAGCACACTATCCTGCATCCCCGTAAGAATGCCATATTGGTAACGACGGCTAATGCTCATCAGTATTTTTAAAAAGGTCACATACTCATCATAAATTCCTTCCACATCGGCAGCTCTCTTTTCAATGATCTGCTTTTCTCTGTCCGGCGCAAACACATCACCGCCGGTGATTGCCTTTGCCTCTGCTACCTTTTTAGAACATGCCATGCGTTTTAAAAATAGTTCCTTTATTTTTGTATCTACTGCGTCAATGTCTTTTCTAATTTGATCTAGCATTTTTCTTCCCCCTTTACAGTAAACTAGCCAATCTTTCTGTAACCCACATTATAAAGATTGTGTGTTTCTATTATATCAGTGCATGTTGTCTTTCCAATTCTCTTCGGATGTCTTCCACACTGACTCTGTCATGTTTTGCCTGATAAGCTGCCGCCACACCGGCACCATGGCCCGTGGCAAAACAAGTTCCCATAACCCGAATGGCTGCAAATGCGATTTCGTCTGAGGACACAATTCGTCCAGCGCCATACAGATTGTCTATGTTGATGGATTGCAAGGCTCCCAGAGGGATATCAAAATAGCTTCCGTCTTCCACTTCGATATACACCGCCATCTCATGGAGACTCTTGTGGATCTCCGGTTTCCATCCCCCTCTGCCAATACCATCCTCTCTCTTTTTCCGTTTTAATACATCCTCTGCCAAGATGGTCTCTTTTCCCACCATTTTTCTGGTTTCTCGAAAACCAATGGAAGGACCAATCATGGCAAGTTCCGCCCGTTCCATACCCGGCATATATTTTTTTAATGCTTTCACATAGGATAAGACCTGTCTTCGAAGATTTCGCTCTGCAACAGACATCTCTTTTGCAGATAGATTCGCCAAAATGGCACTAGGCAAAAGCACTGTTACGGTATCAGATCCCTCTACCTTTAAAATGAAGCCCTTCTCCTTGGTCAGATTGGTTATGCCATCTTCCTTTGCCTGTTTGATGGCCTTTTCCACCGCCGCTGGAGTCATTGGCTTTGTTGTATCAACTCCAGTTAAGCGAAAAGGCAAGGTAGCCGCCTGCACATTGCCTTCCTCATCTCCCCAAGTGGTCTTTGCCCCAGCCAAATGAGCCAGATTGGCATCGCCGGAAGCATCTACAAAGGTCTTTGCCATTACTTCAAAGTTTCCTTCATCATCTGCACAAAGAATGCTCTGAATCTGTCCATTTTTCATATTTGCTACTACCACTCTGGTATGGAGAAAACAGTCAATCTCCTTTTCTTCTATAAGGTCATCCAAGGCGCATTTTAAATATTCTGGCTGAAAGTTGATATTTTTATTTCCCAATGCGGAGATAATAAAATCTACCTTTCCACCGGTATTTTGCAGTGCCTTTATCACCTGATCTCCGGCTCCTGCCACTACTTTCATTCGTTTGTCGTCACAGGAGTAAAAGCCACAGAAGGCACCTACACCAGAATGTGTCGCCTCGCCCCCTAAATAGGGATTTCTTTCAATCAGAAGAGTTTTTGCCCCCGCTTCCTTTGCCCCAAGGGCGGCTGCCACACCGGATGGCCCACCGCCCACAATTACTACATCATAAGTTAGCATTTTTTCCATGGTAACCCCCGCTTCCTTAGAAAATAAACATGGAAGCCAATGGATAAGTAACAAAACTCAGTACTAAAATGGCGATGATTGCCATATAGCCGCCCCAGATAAACATAGATTTCGTGTTCGTCCATCCAGAACCGATGGCTACTGTATTGATGGTACTCTGACCTGCTGGTGTCATACTACAAACTGCCGCTGCAAATCCCACCATACATACTACTGTCGCTACATTGACAGAACCTGCTGGAAGTGCGGTAAGAACTGCCAATGCCACTGCACTTACTACTGTTGTTGTTACGATGTTGGAGGAGAAGTTTGTCTCCACAACAGCCCATGTCATAAAGAAGCAAACCATACCAATCACTGGAAGAGATGCGGTAAGTGGAGATAAAGTATTGGTCAGCCAATCACTGATTCCAACATCTGCATTGGTAAGACAAGAGCCAAGCCAGGTTGCTGCACCTGTCATTAAAATGCTGCCCCAAAGAACACCTTTTGTGGTTACTTCTTTAAAGTTTAAGATTCTTTCGTCATCTACTTTTACAATAAATAAAAGAATACATCCTAACAGTGGAGGCATTGCTGTAGACCAGCTATTGATAGTCTGGTAAACCTCTGGAAAAGCACCCTTGATCAAACTTGGTCCTACCCATAAAAGAACCGTAAGGAACACAACGCCAAGAATAATTTTTTCCTTCAAATCTGCTGCTGGAACAGTTCCGCGAAGATCCATCGCTTTTTCTGGACGAATATCATCAATATCGTCTGGACGATAGATAAATTTAAATCCGAGAATCAATAATACGATCATCAAAATACCAGTTGGAATTCCCATGGCCATGTACTGGAACTGGTTTACATCCACTCCTGTGGAGGAGGTGTAATATCCCATCGCCATCGTTGGCCACACATGTCCAATGGCTGTCATACCGGAGGATAAGCTAATACAGATAGCAGTTCCCATCATAAGCATATTTCCGGTCTTGCTTCCCTTTTTAATCTCCAATACGGCAAAAATATCTTCCAAGAATGGCATAAATGCCACAAACAATACAGAAGGTGATACAAAAAGTCCCATAAATGTAACCGCTGCCAATAAGAAGCAAACAAAATACCAAGGTCCTTTTCTAGCAATTTTATTGGTAATAAAAGATACCGTACATCTTCTTACAAAGTTTGTTTTGGAAAGTGGATAAACCAGCATAAAGGTAAACAATAAGAATGCTACCGTAGAATTACCGAATGCACCAGAAAATGTGCTGGAAAATCCAAAAGTTGGAATAAAACCAAGTGCCAACAAAGTAATCATACTTGGCCAATCAATAGAAATGCCAATCCACATAATCAGTGAGCCAATAAATACACCCAGGACACAGATAGCTTCCGTAGATAAGCCCCACATTGGCGGCATGAAATGAGAGCCGATGATACATACCATGGCTAAAATCAGAAATACAAGTTCTTTTACGTTCTTTTTACTCATAATCCTTCTCCTTCTCGTAAAAAATAGTCGCTTACAAAGTCTGAAATCTTGTCTCTTTTATGCAAAATCTCCGATGACTTTTTACTTTGTTCCATTATAAATGTCGCATTGACATATGTAAAATATCATAATATTATCATTATGATAGGTTTTTCCTATAACACTTTTACACTTAAAAGGAGTAAATTTCATGCAGATACAACAGCTAAAATATTTTGTGGAAGTCACAAAAACATTAAACATTACAGAGGCCGCCAAAAACCTCTATATTTCTCAGCCTTCCCTTTCTCAACAGATTAAAAATTTAGAAAAAGAACTGGGAGTTCCTCTGTTGGTTCGCCAGTCCAAATCTGTGCATCTCACGGAGGCCGGGGAACAGTTCGGTATACATGCTAATCGAATCCTAGGGGGCGTAGACCAGTTATCAGAATTGATGCAGCGTCACAGTTTGCTGCAGGAGGGAACTCTTCGTATTGGTATACTCTGGGTGGGCGGTTACCTCAACCTGTTTAAAGTACTAACGGATTATCAGGCTCTTTATCC
>CAYLUV010000153.1:0-4093 GCA_964386955.1 uncultured Lachnospiraceae bacterium | reverse complement strand
TGGCGGGCAACCAAAAAGATGCTGGACTATCTGGCAAAGGAAAGAGGCTTGATGAAAGTGCCGGAAGAAGAGGAGCATGGAGAGAGTAGAGGAAAATCCTGGCTTGCACTGCTTTCTGTCTTTTTCGGAGTAGTTTTTCTGGTTAAAAACCTCCTATTGGGTGTTGCTTTGATTCTAGTAGGACTTTTTCTCTTCTTATGGAAGAAGAAAAAAGAAAACAGTGAGGAGAATTTGCCAGAAAATAGAGGGGAGAAGAAGTTTTCCAAAGAAAATTTTTCCAAAGAAAATTCTTCGGATCTTTATGAGGAAACTTTGAAGAAGGAAAAACGGGAGAGAAAACAGCTGGAGCGCTATCTGGAATCTTACGGTTTTTCCTATGGGGAAGATATGCAGGAAGTTTTGTTGGATATTCTTTCCCATGTGCAGAGATTTCAGGGGGCCAAAAAAGCCCTTGGAGAGATCAGTGATGCCATTGACTGGCTGGAAGAGGACGAAGAAGTGGAGGACATCGATGATCTGATCTTGCCGGAGGACAGTACCCTGGAGGACATTACTGCGCAGATGGAAACACTGGGACGAGAACTTTTACAGGTGGAAAAGGAGCAGGAATCCCTTAGAAAACGCCGGGAAATGCTGGAGGAAAAGGAACTTCTTTATCAGGAAGAGCGGGAACGTTACCAAAAAAGATGGGAACAGTATCGGATGCTGCAAAAAACCAGGGAACATTTGTATGAGGCAAAGGTGTCCTTTACTGCCAAATATCGAAATCCGATTCAGACGGGGTTTGCCAAGTATCTCTCCATGCTGACAGGAGAGCGGGAAGAGGATTATCTGGTGGATACCGATTTGAATATAACAAAAAAAGTACAGGGAATGCAGAGGGAAAGTCGATTTTTCAGTGCGGGATATCAGGATTTAACGGGCATTTGCATGCGTATGGCGTTGCTGGATGCTATGTATCCGGAGGAAAAGCCATTTCTGGTGCTGGATGATCCTTTTGTAAATCTGGACACTCATAAGACGGAGGCGGGACTTCGCATGATGCAGGAGATTGCAAAGGAATATCAGGTAATTTATTTTACTTGTCATGAAGGGAGAGAATTACATGTTAAATGAAACTATGAGACAGCTCTATGATAGAAAATCTGTACGAGTTTTCGAGGAGCGTGAAATTACAAAGGAAGAAAAGGAACAGATTCTGCAAGCGGCTTTTATGGCGCCTACAGCGGGAAATCAACAGCTTTATACCATTCTTGATATAACGGATTCCAAGATCAAAGAGGAACTGGTAAAAACCTGTGACAATCAGCCCTTTATCGCCAAGGCAAAACTGGTGCTGATCTTTTGCGTAGATTGTAAAAAATGGTACGATGGCTTTTTAGCTGCAGGATGTGAGCCAAGAAAACCGGGGGTAGGAGATTTTGCTTTGGCAATTTCTGATGCGGTGATTGCAGCACAAAATGCAGTGGTGGCAGCGGAAAGTCTGGGCATTGGCTCCTGCTATATCGGCGATGTGATGGAAAACTGTGAAAAACAGCGGGAGTTACTCCACCTTCCAAAATATGTATTTCCGGCGGCGATGTTGGTATTTGGTTATCCAACCAAACAGCAAAAAGAACGGAAGAAACCGGAACGAGCTGCCAAAGAGTATATTGTTCATGAAAATGGCTACCAGGAATTGACAGGGGAACAGTTAAAGGACATGTTTTCCATTCGCACTCCGGAACGCCCTTATGAAGAGTATATGGAGGCATTTTGTAACCGCAAATATAACTCCGATTTTTCCAGGGAAATGACTCGTTCTGTGGGGGAATATATCAAGGATTTTACAAAGTAGGGGTGTAGTTTCACACTGCTTTTACGAAAAATTAACCTACCGTTGCTTCAAAAAATTTGTTTTTTTCTCTAAAATCAAAGTCGACATGCATGTGATATTAATGTTTAAAGGAGATGGAGATTACAGATGAAAAGTAGACAGATTAGAACAATGGCAGCAATTCTTTCTTTATCCATGGCATTTGGAATAGCTGTCCCAACAGGGAAAAGCAATGTACAGGCGGCAACAGAACATTGGAACGATGCTTCCGTGCAGTCTAAGGACTGGGAAAACTGGAAAGACCAGTGGGACACTTACAGCACCAACTATGAAAATGTATCTATGACACCGGGGGTAAATGAGACTGAATTAAATTATGCATGGTATAGCAAAACCCAGGAGACACCGGCAGTAAAAATTGCAAAGAGCGAGGAAATGACAGGTGCGGTGGAATTTAGCGGCAAGCAGGAAACAGCAGTGGAAATCGACGGCACACAGTACTATTCCAACAAAGTAACAGTAAAAAATCTGGAAGAAAATACACAGTATTTTTATCAGGTTTATAAGAATGGACAGTGGACTGCGGCAGAAAAATACAGCACGAAATCATTTTCCAGCTTTTCATTCCTCTATGTGGGAGATCCACAGATTGGCGCATCAAAGGGGCAGACAAGCGTAGAAGGCGACAATATGACCAGCGGCAGCAACAATGTATCAACAAGTTTGGAAAACAGTTTTGCGGCTCGAAATGATGCTTATAACTGGGACAAAATCTTAAAAGAAGCACTGGAAGATCACGAGGATGTTAGTTTTATGGTATCTGCCGGAGACCAGGTAAACTACGCAAAAAATGAGAGAGAGTATGCAGGTTATCTTGGAGCAGAGGCTCTTCGCAGCCTTCCGGTTTCTACAACCATCGGAAATCACGATTCCGGCTCCAACCAGTATACGCTTCACTACAACAATCCAAATGCATTTGACGGTACAAACACAGAGTATACCAGCGGAAAAACAAATGCAGGAACCGATTATTATTACACCTATGGAGATGTTTTATTTATCGTTCTTGACACCAACAACTATAACTGTGCTACCCATGAAAATGTAATCAAAAAAGCAATCAATGAAAATCAGGATGCCAAATGGCGTGTTGTGATGTTCCATCAGGACATTTATGGTTCTGGTAAAGACCACTCCGATTCCGATGGTATTGTCCTTCGTACACAGCTTACACCAATCTTTGATGAATACAAAATTGATGTGGTTTTACAGGGACACGACCATACCTACTCTAGAACATATCAGCTAACAGGGGACGGACAGGAACATACCAAGTACAATAGCTCCAATTATAGCGCTGATTCCAATTTCCTTACACAGAATAACTGCTATGTGGTAAAAAGCGATACTAAGAGTGGTACCGTTGTAAATCCAGAAGGAACCGTATATGTGGAAGCAAACTCCTCCACTGGATCTAAGTTCTATGAACTGATTGCGACACAGCAGGATTACATTGCAGAGAGAAGTCAGACCTGGACACCAAGTTATTCCGTTATTACTGTAGATGATGATTCTTTCTCCATCACTACCTATGACGGAAAGACAAGACAGGAACTTCGCAATTCTTCTACTTACACGATTGTTAAAAATGATATCCAGGAACCAGATAATGGTACACAAAATCCATCTACACCAGATGATAAAGATCAGAATACCTCTGTTCCAGGCACAGATAAAGATCAGAATACTTCTATTCCAGATACAGATAAAGATCAGAATACTTCTATTCCAGATACAGATAAAGATCAAAACACTGCTGCTCCAGGCACAGATAAGGTAGAGGCAAAAGAGCAGACCATCAGCAGTGCATCTTCCTTTAATAAAGTAAGTGGAAGTAAGGCTTTCTATTTAAAAGCAAAAACAAATGGAAATGGTACTTTATCCTATAAAACATCCAATAAAAAGGTAGCCACAGTGGCAACAAATGGAAAGGTAACCATCAAGGGAATTGGTACTGCAACAATTACCGTAAATGCAGCTGCTACAGAACAATACAAAGCAGCCAAAAAGACCATCAAAATCACAGTAAATCCAAATCAGTCAACCATTTCCAAGGTAACATCTAAAAAGAAAGATCAAGTTACATTAACTTGGAAAAAAGATGGAAAAGTGACAGGATATCAGGTTGTTTACGGGGCAAACAGAGGATTTACCAAAAATGTAACTACCGTAGCGGTAAAGAAAAATACAAAAACATCTCTGACACTGAAAAAGGTC
>CAYLUV010000152.1:0-4104 GCA_964386955.1 uncultured Lachnospiraceae bacterium | reverse complement strand
TTGTTAAATTGGATCAGTTAAAAGCTGCCATTCGTCCAGACACAATTTTAATTTCTGTTATGTTTGCAAACAATGAGATTGGTACCATTCAGCCAATCGAGGAGATTGGAGCTATTGCTAAAGAACATGGCATTTTGTTCCACACAGATGCGGTGCAGGCTTACGGACAGATTCCAATTGATGTAGATAAAATGCACATCGATATGTTAAGTGCCAGTGGACACAAATTAAATGGACCAAAGGGAATTGGTTTCCTTTATATTAGAAAAGGCTTAAAACTTCGCTCTTTTGTTCATGGCGGTGCTCAGGAAAGAAGCAGAAGAGCCGGTACAGAGAATGTAACAGGTATTGTTGGCCTTGGAAAAGCAGTAGAAATCGCTATGGCAACCATGGAAGAAAGAACAGCCAAAGAGACAGCCATGAGAGATCATCTGATTACAAGAATTTTGGCAGAGATTCCATATGCGAGATTGAACGGTCACAGAAATGATCGTCTTCCAAACAATGTAAATATTAGTTTCCAGTTTATTGAAGGAGAATCTCTTCTTATTATGTTAGATATGAAGGGTATCTGTGCATCCAGTGGTTCTGCATGTACTTCCGGATCTTTAGATCCATCCCATGTACTTCTTGCCATTGGACTTCCACACGAAATCGCTCACGGTTCTCTTCGTCTCACTTTAGGGGATGAGAATACCATGGAAGAGATGGATTATGTGGTAGATTCCTTAAAAGAAATCGTAGGAAAACTTCGTGCCATGTCTCCACTCTATGAAGATTTTGTAAAACACAGCAAATAATAGAAAATGACAGTGTTTCCATTGGAAATGCACTATAAAATAGAAGCAAACGTATTGAGATACAGATACACAGGAGGGTTATATTATGTACAGTGAAAAGGTTATGGATCATTTTACAAATCCAAGAAATGTAGGAGAAATTGAAAATGCCAGCGGTGTGGGTACCGTAGGTAACGCAAAATGCGGCGATATTATGAGAATTTATTTTGACATTGATGAAAATCAGGTGATTCAGGATGTGAAATTCAAAACATTTGGCTGTGGTGCAGCAGTTGCAACTAGCTCTATGGCTACCGAATTAGTAAAAGGAAAAACAATCTACGAAGCACTGGAAGTAACAAACAAAGCAGTTATGGAAGCGTTAGATGGTCTTCCTCCAGTAAAAGTACACTGTTCTTTATTAGCAGAAGAAGCAATTCATGCAGCACTTTGGGATTATGCAGAGAAAAATGGCATCAAGATTGAAGGCTTAGAAAAACCAAAGACTGACATTGGTGAAGAAGAAGTAGAAGAAGAATACTAAGATAGACCGGAGGGATTTTCGTGAAGAAAAAAGTTGTGGTTGGATTATCCGGCGGTGTGGATTCCTCCGTTGCCGCTCATTTATTAAAAGAACAGGGATACGATGTCATTGGTGTAACGATGCAGATTTGGCAGGACGAGGATCGTGCAATCCAAGAAGAAAATGGCGGATGCTGTGGGCTTTCTGCGGTGGATGACGCTAGAAGAGTGGCGCAGTATTTGGATATTCCCTATTATGTGATGAATTTTAAGAAGGAATTTCACGACTGTGTGATTCGCTATTTTATCGATGAATATGGACAGGCTAGAACGCCAAATCCATGTATTGCCTGCAACCGCTATGTGAAATGGGAGTCTCTGTTAAAGAGAAGTCTGGATATCGGTGCCGATTATATTGCCACTGGTCACTATGCCAGAGTAAAACAGCTGCCAAATGGTCGCTTTACCCTGCAAAAATCTGTGACAGATGCAAAGGATCAGACCTATGCCCTTTATAATCTCACCCAGTATCAGTTGGCACACACCTTGATGCCGGTGGGCGAGTATGTGAAGGATGATATCCGCAAAATAGCAGAAGAACTGCATCTTCCGGTGGCGCACAAACCGGACAGCCAGGACATTTGTTTCGTTCCAGATGGAGACTATGCTTCCTTCGTGGAACAGGAAACGGGTGTGAAGTCCGTGCCAGGCAATTTTGTGGATTTAGATGGCAATGTGTTGGGACAACACAAAGGAATCATTCATTATACCATTGGTCAGAGAAAAGGTCTTGGTATCGCCCTTGGAAAGCCAGCTTTCGTGGTGGATATCAAGAAAGAGACCAACGAAGTAGTACTTGGCAGCAATGAAGATGTATTTGCTCCAGGTTTGATTGCAGACCGTGTGAACTTTATGTCCATCGAGAAATTGGATGGGCCGAAGGAAGTATTTGCCAAGGTTCGCTACAATCATAGAGGAGCGCCTTGTACCATTGAGATGGTGGGAGAAGATAAGGTAAAAGTTACCTTTAAAGAACCACAGAGAGCCATCACGCCGGGACAGGCAGTGGTTTTCTATGAAGATGACTATGTGGTAGGTGGAGGAACCATCCTGCACAAGATAACAGAACAAATATAAGTATAAGAAAGGACCGAGTTCGCTGTGATTCGGTCCTTTTGTAATATAAAAATAGTTGATTATTTTTGGTTTCTGCATAAAATGATTCACGGATTTTGATTATTTCTGGTTTCTGCAAAAATTACTCGCTGATTTTGATCATTTCCGGTTTCCGCTTGCGGTAAATGGTGTAGTAGGAAAATCCGACGGATTCCAACAAATCGGCAGCCTTTTTAAAATCGTAGGCAATATGGGCTGGAATATGGCCATCTGCCCCAACGGTAATCAGTTCGCCACCCAATTCCCGATAGCGGCGAAGAATATCGCGGTGTGGGTTGGCGCTTTTCATGCCATATTTCCATCCAGCGGTGTTTAGTTCTAAGGCTACTCCTTTTTCCACCAACATTTTTAAGAAGGTATCCAGAAGATCTTGGTAGTCGGAAGGAAGGTAGAAATCATCCTTATGGGGTGCATAGCGAACCACGTAGTCGCAGTGACCGAAGGAATCCATCTGAGGAAAATGGGTGAGATTATAGATGTTTTCTTCAAAATAACGGCGGATGCCATCTTTTTCGTCCGCAAACTGGTTGAAATAGTGGGGAAGATAAGGATCCTTTCGATCTACCAGATGGGTAGAACCAATGACAAAATCAAAGACATCCTTATATTCTTCCAGATAGGAGGACATCTTAGGAGCAAGGTCTGGTCCAAGGCCTAGTTCCACGCCGATGCGAAGGTCGATTTTGTCCTGATATATCTCTTTCAGACGGAAAAATTCTTTCAAATAAGAAGGGGTATCCAACTGAAAATCCATATCATCGTAAATATCGGTGGGAAAGTCCATATCATAGTGATCGGTAAAACAGATGGAAGTCAGTCCCAGATCAATGGACTTTTGAATCATATCCTCCATGGGTGTCTCAGAATCAGACGAAAAGGCGGTGTGCATATGGGAATCGGTACGTATCATAGTGGATCTCCTTTGTTTTCTATGGTAACAGGAATGGATTCCTGTATGAATATTTTTTAATCGGTTTCTGTGGCTGTCTATGCCTGTGAACGACTACAGTATAGCATATCTGGAAGGAAAATGTTTACCAAAATATTTCTGAAAAAAGGGGAGGATAAGTAATTTTTTCCTAGTTTGTTTGTAAAGTGTTTGTAAAGAAATATGGGAAGTTCTTGCGAAAAAAATTTAATGTGCTAATATGTTAGACAGGCAAAACGGTATATCAGTTTTATATTTTTTCATATGGTTACAGGAAAGACCAACCTGAGTTCGACAGGTTGGTTTTTTCAATGCCCAAAAAAGTGGGAAAAGCAAAGTGGAGATTCCCAAAAACTGGAGATGAAAAAAGAAAGAAATGATCCAAAAATGCAAATATTTTCATTACAAATAGTCTAAAAAAACGTTGTTACAAATATTTGCTAAAAACTGCACCTAATTTTGTTAAATATTTTTCGAAATTAGGGCTTGATATTTTGTATTTAATTATGTACAATAGAGTCTGTCGATGAGACAGAATAAAAAAAGTTATTAATGACCATCTTAAGGGTCGTTAGAACAATAAACTTTTCAAAACTTAGGAGGAACAAACTATGGCAGTAAAAGTAGCAATTAACGGTTTTGGTCGTATTGGACGTCTTGCATTCAGACAGATGTTCGGAGCAGAAGGATATGAAGTAG
>CAYLUV010000151.1:0-4133 GCA_964386955.1 uncultured Lachnospiraceae bacterium | reverse complement strand
AGAGATAGAACTATGTGGATTGCAAAAGATTGGAAAGATTATGAGGTAATCGACTGTTCCGGCGGCGAGAAATTGGAACGTTGGGGTGATTACGTGCTTCTTCGTCCGGACCCACAGGTAATCTGGGATACGAAGAAAGAAGATAGAAGATGGAGACGCTTAAATGCGCACTATCATAGAAGTAAAAAAGGCGGCGGCGAATGGGAATTTTTCGATTTGCCGAAGGAGTGGAATATTCATTATAAAGATGCAACCTTCCACCTTCAGCCATTTAATTTCAAACATACCGGTTTGTTCCCAGAGCAGGCAGTAAACTGGGATTGGTTTGGAGAGAAGATTCGAAAAGCAGGAAGACCAATCAAGGTGCTTAATTTATTTGCCTACACAGGTGGTGCTACCGTAAGTGCAGCTCTGGCGGGAGCTTCTGTTACCCACGTAGATGCTTCTAAAGGAATGGTGACGTGGGCGAAGGACAATGCCAAACTTTCCGGCCTGGAAGATGCACCGATTCGTTGGATCGTGGACGACTGTGTGAAGTTTGTAGAGCGTGAGATTCGAAGAGGAAACCATTACGATGGTATTATTATGGATCCTCCTTCCTATGGAAGAGGTCCAAAGGGAGAGATTTGGAAGATCGAGGAGAAGATTTATCCATTTATTCAGCTTTGTACAAAATTGTTATCAGATAAGCCGCTGTTTTTCTTAGTGAATTCCTATACCACAGGATTACAGCCAGCGGTACTTACTTACATGATTTCTTCCACTGTGAAAAAACAGTTCGGAGGATATGTGGAGTCTGACGAGATTGGACTTCCGGTTTCTTCCAACGGCTTAGTGCTTCCTTGCGGAGCAAGTGGACGTTGGAGCAGCGACAAATAATCATTTTCTGTTTTTGGGAGAGGACAGAGATTTTGGATAGGTAACAGCATGTAAGAGGAAGGAAATGGTAAGATGTTTTTTATTATGAGTGTAAACCAGGGAAAGAAGAACATTGGACATCATCAGCTTGTTATCTGTGACAAATGTGGTCAGTATGGTCGATATGAAGTCCTGATGACCTATATGTATTTGAGTTTATTCTTTATTCCTATATTCAAATGGAAGAAACGCTACTTTGTAAAGAGTTCCTGTTGCAATACTCTTTATCAATTAAAGCCAAAAGTAGGACGACGGATTCGGCATGGTCTGGAGGTGGAGATTACACCGAAGGATATGGTGCTAGTGCAAAAGGGTATGTCCGCCCGACAAAATAACCAGACCCATAAGTTTTGTATCCACTGTAATTACACAACCACAGAAGAAGATTTTGCTTACTGTCCAAAATGTGGAACACAATTGGAACTTGGTAAAGTGCCGCCGAAGAATCATAGTGTGTCTTAGTCGTGATAGACGTGAAAGATATATGCTGTAAAGAATAATATCTATCTATACGGATTAGAATAATGAAGAAGCAAGACTGCTCTGTTAGTATGACCGTTCCAACGTGGATTTGGTGGTACTGACAGAGTAATTTTTTATTTAAAATGGAATGAGTTTCTACTATATTATATAATGGGTAGGAGAGAGTGGTTGTGCCGGGAGATAGAAGAGTATAATTACAGTGGGAATAAGCGTGTGGCGGAAATACTCTAGAATGAAAGGAAATTGCTCATAAATATTTGTCCCAAAATCATGATAGCAAAATGCACAAAAACAATAGACCAAGTCTGTGAAATTTGTAAATTTTTTTTCGAAAAAATAGAAGAAAAAAGCTTGCAAAGTGAAGAAACATCATATATAATAATCACTGTTGTGACATGATAGCTATGAAGCGCGAGGTTGCTACTCAGGAGTTGCATAGATGAGTAGGTTTTCCGTGGAGCGAATGTCAAGTTAGAAAACTGGCGACAAGTCACTGTACCATTTATTTTACAATCTACGATTGCAAGATAGGCAAACTAGAGACGCAGTGTGTGGTTTTTTATATAGGACACACACGGAGGAGTGGAACAGTCACCGCTTGTCGTACTTAATCTTTAATGTACGAAAAGGAGGCGGCTTTTTTTATGGCAAGTCAAGTAATGAGAATCACACTGAAGGCGTATGATCATCAGTTAATCGATGCATCTGCAAAGAGCATCATCGAAACTGTTAAGAAAACAGGATCTAAGGTAAGCGGACCAGTTCCAATGCCTACTAAGAAAGAAGTAGTAACAATTCTTAGAGCAGTTCATAAATATAAAGATTCTAGAGAACAGTTCGAACAGAGAACACACAAGAGATTAATCGATATCATCGCACCAACAAAGAAGACAGTTGACGCATTATCTAAATTAGAAATGCCAGCAGGTGTGAGCATCAACATCAAAATGAAATAAGTGGAATTCCTGATGGCTATCCTTCAGGGATGGCGCTAGGATGATTGCTTCGGCAATCCGCTGTAGAAAAATTAGGAGGAAAAAGTAATGACAAAAGCGATTTTAGCAACTAAAGTCGGAATGACTCAGATCTTCAATGAAGATGGAGTATTAACACCAGTTACTGTATTACAGGCTGGACCATGTGCTGTAACACAGATCAAAACAGTTGAAAATGACGGATACAGCGCAGTACAGGTTGGTTTCGTTGACAAGAGAGAAAAGCTTGTGACAAACCCTATGAAAGGTCACTTTGAGAAAGCAGGAGTTGCTCCAAAGAGATTTGTTCAGGAATTTAAATTAGAAAACGCAGAAAGCTACACAGTAGGTCAGGAAATCACAGCTGACGTATTTGCAGCAGGAGATAAAATTGATGTAACAGCTACTTCCAAAGGTAAAGGCTTTGCTGGCGCAATCAAGAGACACGGACTTCACACAGGTCCTAAGACTCATGGTTCTAAATACCATCGTCATGCAGGTTCCAACGGTGCTGCATCTGATCCAAGCCGCGTATTCAAAGGCAAAAAGATGGCAGGACGTATGGGTAATGAACAGGTTACAGTTCAGAACTTAGAAGTTGTAAGAGTTGACGCTGAGAATGGTGTTATTTTAGTAAAAGGTGCTGTACCAGGACCTAAGAAAGCTTTAGTAACAATCAAACAGTCAGTAAAAGCGTAATTGACTTTAAGGAAGGAGGATACACAGATGGCAACAGTATCTGTATATAATATGGAAGGCCAGGAAGTGGGAACAATCGAACTTAACGATTCCATTTTCGCAGCTAATATTAATGAGCATCTTGTTCATATGGCAGTAGTTCAGCAGTTAGCAAACAACCGTCAGGGAACACAGAGTGCAAAAACACGTGCCGAAGTAAGCGGCGGTGGAAAGAAACCTTGGAGACAGAAAGGAACTGGTCATGCAAGACAGGGTTCAACAAGAGCTCCACAGTGGACAGGCGGCGGAGTTGTATTCGCACCAAAGCCACGCGATTACTCTTTCAAATTAAACAAGAAAGAAAAGAGAGCAGCTTTAAAATCTGTTTTAACTGCTAAAGTTAACGACAAGAAATTCATCGTTGTTGATGAGTTAAAATTCGATACAATCAAAACAAAGAACATGGTTGCAGTACTTAAGAACTTAAATGCTAACAAAGCATTAGTAGTATTAAATGAAAACGACACAAACGTTATCAAATCTGCAAACAACATTCCAGATGTTAAAACTGCTTTAACAAATACAATTAATGTATATGACATCTTAAAACATGACACAATGGTTGTTACAAAAGCAGCTGTTGCAACAATCGAGGAGGTGTACGCATAATGGCAGACATCAAATACTATGACGTTATTTTAAAACCTATCGTTACAGAAAAATCTATGACAGATATGGCTGAGAAGAAATATACTTTCTCCGTACACCCAACAGCAAACAAGAGTCAGATCAAAGAAGCTGTTGAAAAAATGTTCGAAGGAACAAAAGTTGCAAAAGTAAACACAATGAACTATGACGGAAAAACAAAACGTCGTGGCATGGTTTACGGTAAAACAGCTAAGATGAAAAAAGCTATCGTAACATTAACAGAAGATAGCAAAGACATCGAAATTTTCCAGGGTCTCTAAGATAAGAGTTCCCTTGGGAAAAACCACAAAGATTTATACGCATCTAAGCGTGACGATAAATAGAACCGAAAGGAGAAACAGTAATGGGAATTAAAACATATAACCCATATAC
>CAYLUV010000150.1:0-4233 GCA_964386955.1 uncultured Lachnospiraceae bacterium | reverse complement strand
CTTATCCCCTGAGCTGATCGAAGCAGTTCGTGAAGCCATCGATGCAAGGGAATTGATCAAAATTTCTGTTTTAAAGAACTGCATGGATGATCCAAGAGAGATCGCAGAAGTATTAGCAGAGAGAACTCGTTCTCAGGTAGTACAGGTTGTGGGCAAAAAGATCACATTATACAAAGAAGGAAAGAAAGATAAAAAGAAGATCGAACTTCCAAAATAGGAAATGATTATGAAAAGAAAAATCGGCATTATGGGCGGGACATTTAATCCGATTCATCATGGGCATTTAATTTTGGCCCAGACCGCCTACGAACAATTTGATTTAGATCAGATATTATTTATTCCGAACAAAAATCCATATTATAAAAAATTTCATCGGGAAATAACCGAAGCGCATCGTGCCGACATGGTCAAATTGGCCATCGAAGATAACGATATCTTTGCATTTTCTGATATTGAACTGCAGCGAGATGGAAATACCTATACGGTGGAGACACTCCGCATCTTGACGGAGCAAAACCCCGATACAGAATATTATTTTATTATGGGGGCAGATTCCCTCTTCCATTTCGAATCCTGGAAGGAGCATGAGGAGATTTTTAAACTTGCCACCCTGCTGGTTGCTGCCAGAGACAGCGTTTCTATGAACAATATAGAGAGTCAGATTGAATATCTGGAGGAACGCTACGAGGACGTAAAAATTCAGTGTTTGATGGCACCTAGTCTGGAAATCTCTTCTAGTGGACTTCGCAAAATGATTCGACAGGGAAAACGGATTCGCTACTTCGTTCCAGATAAAGTAGAACACTACATTAAGGAACATGGACTATACTGGGAGGAATAACCTATGACAGCAAAAAGGAGAGACCAGATGTATACCGTCAAAGAGATGAAAGAAAGGCTGCAAGGGAAGATTCACACAAAGCGGTATGAACATACCTTAGGTGTGGAGTATACTTGCTGTAGCCTTGCCATGCGTTACGATATTGACATGGATCAGGCGCGCATTGCCGGCCTTTTGCATGACTGTGCCAAATGCATGACGGGAACGGAGTTGCTTGCAGCATGTGCAGAGTATCATTTGCCCGTCAGCAAGGAAGAAGAGCAGTTTCCGGAGCTTTTACACGCGAAGGTAGGAGCTTATTTAGCTCAAAAGGAGTACGGTGTGGAAGCAGAAGAAATCCTATCCGCCATCACCTGGCACACCACAGGACATCCGGCTATGACTACTCTGGAGAAAATCCTTTACATTGCCGATTATATAGAACCAAACAGGGATCAAGCACCTCATCTTCCAGAACTTCGAAGACTGGCCTTTGAAGACCTGGATGCATGTCTCCTTGGCATTTTGAGAGATACCCTTTCTTATTTGAAGGAGAAGGGCGGTGTGATTGATCCTGCCACCAAGGCCACGTATGAATATTACATGGGAGGTAAATAACATGACACCAAGAGAAATGGCAAAATGTGCATATCTTGCACTGGAAGATAAAAAAGCAGAAGAAATTACTGTACTTGATATCAGCGGCGTATCTGTTCTTGCAGATTATTTTATCATTGCAAACGGTACAAACAGCAATCAGGTAACAGCGATGGCGGACAGCGTGGATGAAGCACTCCACAAAGCAGGTCATCCAGTAAAACAGATGGAAGGTTACCGCGAAGGAAACTGGGTTTTGATGGACTACGGCGACATCGTTGTTCATGTATTTGATAAGGAAAACCGCCTGTTCTACGATCTGGAAAGAATCTGGAGAGATGGACAGCAGGTAACTCTTCAGGAATTAGAAGATTAATAAAAAGGTCTAAGATTTTACATCATTTTAAGAGTCGAAAAACGGCAGAAGCGATACGTTTCTGCCGTTTTTGTATATTTGAGAAATTATCTCAACTCTATTTGTCTTTGAAATTTATTTGAACATACGGAATAAACCGATTACCTTTCCAACAATGGAGAGGTCATTGACAATGATTGGCTCCATAAAGTCATTCTCTGGTTGCAAACGGAAATAACCCTTCTCCTTATAGAAAGTCTTCACTGTCACTTCTTCCTCCATCAAAGCAACCACGATATCACCGTTGGAAGCAACCTTTGTCTCCTCTACGAGAATATAGTCTCCGTCATAGATGCCAGCATTGATCATGCTTTCACCCTTTACTTTCAACATAAAGGTCTGTTTATTATGTAAGAAATCAGGAGTTACAGGGAAGTAGCCCTCGATATTCTCTACTGCCAAAATAGGTTGTCCTGCTGTTACCGTGCCAATAATGGGTACATTCACCAGTTCACGTCTTGTCAAATTGAATTTATCGTCGATAATCTCGATGGCACGAGGTTTTGTAGGATCCTTGCGGATATATCCGTTCTTCTCCAGTGTCTCCAAATGGGAGTGTACAGAGGAGGTGGATTTTAAAGATACTGCCTCACAAATCTCACGTACTGATGGCGGATATCCCTTCATCAGAATTTCTTTCTTCATATATTCTAAAATTTCTAATTGTTTTTTACTGATTTTGCCGTAACTCATAGGCAGCCTCCCTTTTTTCTAACAAGATTCCTTGGTGGAGGATATATATAACAAATGTATAAACATATATTCTTAAAAAAGCTCCACTTAACTTTTAATATTATACCATATACAGAAGATAGAAACAAGTGTTTTTGTTTACACACAAAAATCGAACATATTTTCTAAAAAGAGTTGACAAAAGAACGGTTGTTCGATATAATACAAACAGTTAATAAAACATTTGTTCGGTTTTGAGGGAGGTTCTATTATGAGAAGAGATAACGTAAAGAGTCAGAATTATAGAGGGATAGGATTGGTCATAATTGCAGTAGCTTTAGTTTTATTTATCTGGTTTTTTGCCGGATTTCGCTCTATTGGTGAGGTAGAAGCCAAGGGCTATACTTCCTCTCATCAGAAGTACTACACTTCTGTGGAAGTGAAAGAAGGAGATACTCTTTGGGGAATCGCAGAGGAATATATAACCGATGAGTACGACGATAGAGATACTTTTATTGATGAAGTATGTGAGATGAATCATATTACTGGGAATATCATTCGAACAGGAAGTACGATTCTAGTACCATATTATAGATAAAGGTTATTTCATCGGCTTTTCATTAAAGTTAGAGGAATTTTCATATACGCAAGTATAAGTTAAGATATGTAAGTACAAAAGAAGAGGGAATCGAACACCGTATTCGATTCCCTTTTTATATCTCCACAAATATATATTTTTGTTTCCAGCCATCGGTATGACTGTATCACATTTTTCTTTTGTATGACTGTATTATAATTTTCTTTTTGGTGTACCTGGAGCCACTTCTGGCCATCCGCTGAGATTTCCGTTGATGATAGCGCGGAACATTCTGTTTTTCGCACCTGGGTTTTCCTCGTTTAACTGGGCTACCAGTTCCTTTGCATATTCGCGTTTGGTGTAGCCATCCACAGGACAAGGACTCTTTGCAACCGGAAGATCATACTCCTTTACAAAACCGATGACTTCCCCTTCACTGAGATACATGAGAGGGCGTATCACTGTCATGTCCATACGGTCTAAGTATGTAACAGGCGAGAAGGTGTGGAAGCGACCCTCATAAATCAAGGACATCAGCATGGTTTCCACCATATCGTCTTTATGATGCCCGTAAGCTACCTTATTACACCCTAAGGCCTTCATTTTGTCATTTAACGCCCCTTTTCTCATCTTTGCACAGAGAGAACAAGGATTTGTCTCTTTTCGCTGTTCGAACACAATCTCTGCAATATCTGTTTTTTCAATCGTGTAGTTTACTTTCAGCATTTCACAAAATTCTCTAATCTTATCAAAATCTTGATTCCCAAATCCAAGATCCACAGTAACAGCCTCTATATCGAATTTCTTTGGATAGAAAATACGAAGATGGGAGAGGGCATAGAGAAGAGCCAAACTGTCTTTTCCACCGGAAATACCGATAGCAATCTTGTCTCCTTCCTGGATCATCTGGTAGTCGTCTACCGCACGTCTTGTATAGCTTAATAATTGTTGTAATTTCATAATATATCACCTTCATTAAAAATTCTAAACTATCATATCATTATCCGTCTGTTAAGTAAAGAAAAAAATCTGTTCTATGTATAAATAGAAATAATTTTGTAATACTTATGTAATAAATGCACGAAAAAACATTGCATCCTATGTTTTTTTTTTGTATGATATACAGGATAAAGTATCATGAACTTGATATAG
>CAYLUV010000149.1:0-4321 GCA_964386955.1 uncultured Lachnospiraceae bacterium | reverse complement strand
GAGCGAGAATTGAGAGAATAGCAATCATAAAATAGTGACGATTTGTGGCGCGCGGTATCGAATATATGTTCGCAATTTGTTTACACATTCTCTGGAAAAGATTGTATAATAAAAAGATATATGATTCTTTGTAACATGGAGGGAGTAAGGAAATGGAGCGATTGGATTTTGCATCGGTAATGGCTGTACTACGCCGCAATATTCCAGATGAAAACTTCGGAAATCAAGCTGATTTTTTGGATTCTCTATTTATGGATTTGGGGTTCAGTCCGCAGACGGCCATGGAGTTTGATCAAGGACAAGTCTGCCGATGGATCAATGGCTTGGCGCGGCTGAGTCCTACGATTATCAGCTTTTACCAAGAGAAGGAAAACCAATGGAAGCTGGTGAAGAGAATTAAGAAGCAGTTACTGCCGATCATGCCTGATAGCGCAATGGCGGCCCAGGAACTGTATGACCTTGTGCTGCAGGCGCCTAATGTGTCACCACAGAAGAAGATGGAACTGACGGATGGATATACATTCGAGGATGATAACGACGAAGCAATCTTTATTATGGAAATCCTCTGCCTTGCGATGCAGCTTCGCTTCGAGAAGCGTGATGTGCGGAAGAAGCAGCTTCTGACACCGGGCAATCTGTCCCCGGCGGTGGTCGATTACATCTTCGATACCGACATTCCACGGCCCTGTCGGTGGTTCTTGGGGCGGGAACAGGAATTGGAACAGCTCCACGCGCTGTTGGTAGATCACAGCAAGGTGTTTCTCCACGGTATCCCCGGTATCGGTAAGAGCGAGCTTGCTAAGGCTTACGCAAAGAAGTATGGTAAGGAATATACCAATGTCATCTATGTAAATTACCCCGGCGATTTGAAGCAGGCTGTGATTGATCTGGACTTTGCCGACGATCTTCCGGATGAAAGCGATGAAGCCCGGTTCAAGCGGCACAACCGCTTTCTGCGTAGCCTGCGGGAGAATACGTTGCTGATCGTGGATAATTTCAATGTTACCGCAACCCAGGACCAATTTCTGGATGTGATGCTAAAATATCGTTGCAGAATCTTATTCACCACCCGTAGTCGATATGAAAATCTCATCTCGCTGGAGGTGGGCGAATTGAATACGGACACCCTGCTAAAACCAAGTGCGCTGCTGGAGAAACTGGAACGGGAAAAAGCTGCTCTGGATTCGGAAGATAAGATTGGAACCACCAAGGACGGCAGAAACAGGAAAGCCACCTACTATGACCATATTCATGGGGTACAATTCCAAACAAATGGATATGGCGAAGCAGTTCGTGGCGAACTGGGAGGAGTTCAGAAAGAATGCCATGGGCTTGCTCCTATGGGGGAATGTGGGAACCGGAAAGAGCTTCATCGCTGGATGCATCGCCAATGCACTCCTGGATCAGGGAGTGCCGGTGATGATGACCAACTTCACAAGGCTCCTGAACAAGCTGACGGATATGTACTCCGGTGACCGGAATGCCTATATTGACAGCTTAAATTCCTTCCCTCTGTTGATCATCGATGACCTGGGGGTGGAGCGAAATTCTGAGTTTGCCAGAGAGCAGGTATTCAACATTATCGACAGCCGATACCGTAGCCAACTTCCCATGATCGTGACCACCAATCTAACGGTGGAAGAATTGAAAAATCCGGCAGACCTTACAAGGGCGAGAATCTATGACCGGGTGCTGGAACGGTGTACGGCAATTAAGGTGAATGATCAGAATATTCGGAAGCTGAATATGTCGGAGAACTTGGATCGAGCAAAGCAACTATTAAAGGGGGTGACAGCATGACAGAACAGGACACTGGCCACAGCCAGACACTTATCGCCGAGCAGAAGAAACTGCAGCAAGCGAAGCACCGCATGGAGGCGGCAGAAGCACGGAACCGTAAGAAGGAACGTAGCGCAAGAACCCGGCGGCTGATCCAGGAAGGCGCGATTTTGGAGAGTATCTTTCCTCAGGCACAGCATATGGAGCTGGAAACACTGAAAGCGATTCTGGAGAAGCGATTGGCTACGGAGAATACGAATAACGGGGACTAAGAACGAGCGCGGGCTTCCCGAAGGGCGCACTTACTCACCACCGTCCTGAAAGGGACGGCGGTGGTATCCCTGGCAGGCCGTGCGCTCTCCGAGGGGGAATGCGGTTCCGGCGGGAACCTCCGGTCAATACTGCGAGCCATTATTGACCATACAGTTTCCAGAGGCTTGGCAAGAAAGCCCCCACAAACTGTCTGAGAAAACCTTCCACTGGAAGCTTTTCTCAGTAAGGGAACCTTGAGGCAAGGCTCCCTGTTCTTTTCCCAAAGAACCAAAACAAGAACGACGAAAGGAGGGACTGAAAATGGCGATTTACCATTTAGAAGCAAAGGTCATCAGCCGGGGCGCGGGGCGATCCGCAGTGGCTGCTGCGGCCTATATGAGCTGCTCCCAAATCCTGAATGACTACGACGGGGTGCAACATGACTACACCCGAAAACAGGGCCTTGTCTGGCAGCAGATATTCCTCCCGGAATATGCACCAGCCGAATGGTCAGACCGGGGAACTCTTTGGAACGCTGTGGAGGAAAATGAGAAAACCAAGGACAGCCGGTTGGCACGGGAGTTCGTTGTGGCACTGCCAATAGAGATGGGCAAGGCTGAATGGGAAAGTCTGCTAACAGAATTCATCAAAGATAATTTTGTGGCAGATGGGATGTGCGCCGATGTGTGCATCCACGATACGGACGGACATAACCCCCATGCCCATATTATGGTCACGGTGCGGCCACTGGCTGAAAACGGCCAGTGGCAATACAAGACGGAAAAGGAATATCTGTGCGTTCGGGATGGTGAGGAAATGGGCTTCACCGGCACAGAATTCAAGCAGGCTCAGAAGGAAGGCTGGGAGAAGCAGTATCAGTACAAGGTCGGCAAGAAAAAGGAATACATGGCACCTTCCGTAGCGGAAGCAGCGGGATATGAACGGGCATCCAAGACACCGAAAAGCACCCGCTTTGGGCGGCAAAATCCGATTACTGCCCGTTGGAACAGTGACGAGCAGTTGGTACTGTGGCGCTCCGCCTGGGCCGATGTGACCAATCGCTATTTGGAGCGACTTGGGGTAGAAGCATGGATCGATCACCGCAGCCATTCAGACCGAGGAATATTGGAGCAGCCTACCATCCATGAGGGCGTGGCCGCAAGAGCCATGGAACAGCAGGGCTTCATTGCTGATCGGTGCGAAATGAACCGGCAGATCAAAGCAGACAACAAGTTGCTGCGGGAGCTGCGAAGTATCTATGAAACAATCGCGAAGGCGGTCAAGAATACGGTGCCTGCCCTTGCGGAGGCTATGGAAACCCTGCGGCGGAATATGCTGATCCTCCAGTATCAGATCCGGTACACCAATGCCAACCGGCGGAGCATCAAATGCACCTTGAAAAAAGTGATGCCGGTGCTACGGCAGTATTCCGATATTGTGGGTCAAATCAAAACGCTAAGCCGGGAGCGGAAGGGAGTGCTGGATGAAAAGAAAGCAACCTCCGCGCTGAACATCCTCAAACAGCGGGAACTGGCCAAGAGGATCGCAAAGCTCTCCGAGGACATCGAAGAACTGCGCAGCGAAAAGGCGATGATTCTCAGCCGGTTCGACAAGACCGACGATGATGGCATGAAGGAAATAAAACAGTGGGCGGCAACCATGGAAAGCTCCTTGCAGCGGTTGAAGCAGACAGAAGCGAAGTACCAAGCCGAGTTGGATGCAGCGCTGGCTCAGTTCCGGGACTTGACCGGGGAAGCGGAGCGTATGGACAAGGCCGAACTTCATACTCTGCGGCAGGGCTTTCATCAAAACTATACTCAGGACGCAAAAGATTGGTTACAGCAGACTCATGGCCAGCAGTACGGTGCTACCACCATGATGGAAGCCCAGCAGGATGTAGAGCATCTACTCCGGGAGGAAGAAAGAAAGCTGGAACCGCCGGTGCAAAAACTGCCTGCCAGACGCCAGACGGAGCCCCGGAAAAAGTAGCAAAACCGGGATTACGAAAGATAACATCAAGAGCCGGGAAAATCGAGAAAAATCCGATAGCGTGTTTCCAAACGATGCAGTCATCGTTTGAAAGCGTTCCATCGGAAAACAGCCCCTTTTTCCCGGCTCAAGAACTGAGAAAAATCTACGATAAACAGGAGGATTTCTATGAAAACAGGTCTTACGAAAAAACAGAAGACAACGGAGGTCTACTACAACGCAAAAGACCCCATTGCTGAGGTCTTTACCCATGACACCAAGCTGAAAAAGCGCTTGCTGGAATACGCAGCCAAATTCCCGG
>CAYLUV010000148.1:0-4368 GCA_964386955.1 uncultured Lachnospiraceae bacterium | reverse complement strand
TTATTCTGTAATAAACGTCTCCATGTTTCCTGTGCCATGGAACGGCTTTTGTACTGTTTCTTTGTATTCTGTGCCATATCCATCACCCCTTCTTGCTGTACTGAGCTTTGATTCGTGGATCAAAGAATGCATATACAAGGTCAACAATCAGGTTAACGAGACACATGAGCACACTACACATGATAATAGAACCTGTAACCATTGGAATATCACGTTTGGAAATGGAGTCGTATACCAGACGTCCAATACCTGGCCAGGAGAATACGGTCTCAGCCAGTACGGAACCAGTCAATACTAAACTCATCTGCATACCAATCGCTGTAATAATAGGAATTAACGCATTTTTCAGTCCATGTTTTCTGATAACATCTTTTTCTGGTACACCCTTTGCTCTTGCTGTTGTCATATAATCCTGACGGATTACATCAAGCATGGAAGAACGGGTAGTTCTTGTAATCAGCGCTGCAAGACCAAATCCTACTGTAACAGCAGGAAGAATCAAGGTATTTAATCCGTTCTTACCACCAGATGGAAGCAAGCCCAGATTCAAAGAAAAGATAATGATAAGCATCAAACCAAACCAGAAGTTCGGCATGGATACACCGAAGAGGGCAAATACCATACCCGCGGTATCTTTCCATGTATTCTGATGTACTGCTGTATAAATTCCAAGAGGAATCGCAATGATGATAGCGATCAGCACCGCTGTACCACCAAGCATTAAAGTATTTGGAAGACGTTCCATAAAGGTCTTAAATACGTCTTTTCCTGTTACATAGGATTTACCAAGGTCACCTGTAACCATACCCTTTACGTAGTTCGCGTAACGTACGATAAAAGGATCATTCAGTCCCATCTCTTCTCTAATCTGTTCGAGCTGTTCTTCGGTCGCTCTCTCACCAGCAACGGTACGAGCTGGATCACCACCAGTTAAGCCCATAGCCCAGAAAATAAGAAGTGATGTAATTAAAATAACCGGAATCATCTGAAGGATTCGTTTAAATACATATTTAATCATTTGAATTTCACTCCACTAAATCTCAAAAAAATACAATTGCGGGCTACAAGTTAGCCCGCAATCTATCTGTCATATAATCACGCTATTATTCTGTAACGTAAGCGTGTGCCCAGTAATGGTTTCCGCCTCCAAAGAGGTTCTGTCCCTGCAGGTTCTTATTGTATGCAATTACAAGGTTTGCAATGTAAAGAGGAACCTGTGGACATGCATCTACTAAGTATGTCTGAAGTTCTTCGGATGCTGCAAGTCGTTTTGCTTCGTCTTTTTCTGTTGCTACAACATCAACAAGTTCATCTGCTTTTGCATCGGAATACTGATGATAGTTACTTGGAGAATCTGTGTAGAATAAGTCACGATATACGAAATCTACCTTAGAGTCTTCGTTCCATCTCCAGATAAAGAGTTCCTGATTTCCTTCGGAACATTCTGTCTTTAATGTAGCATCTTCTAATGGATTTAAGCTAACTTCGATACCGATTTCTTTTAAGTTAGCCTGAATTACTGTTGCAATCTGTTCGTATGGAGAACTTGTTGCATAAGTAAGGGATGTCTTTAATACAACTTTGTTTGCGCTTCCGCCAGCATATCCAGCTTCTTCCATCAGGGATTTTGCTCTTTCTACATCGTAGTCAAAGCCTTCCATATCATCGTAGAAGGACCAGAGACCTCTATTTAAGATAGTTGTCTGTTTCTGACCTTTGCCATATACTGCTGCATCTAACACTGCATCACGGTCGATGGCACAAGCTACAGCCTGTCTTAATGTCTGGTTATCCCAAGGTTTTGCTTCTGTATTGAATGCGAAGTAGAATAAACGTGTTCCGTTCTTTTCTTCTACTGTAATGTTCTCATCTTCTTCTAAGTACTGAAGTTCGTTGATTGGTGGGTTAACACAAACATCAACTTCGCCAGTCTGAAGAGCGATTACACGAGAAGAAGCCTCGATGTAAGGACGGAATTCAATGTTAGGAGAAACACCAGGTGCATAGTACTCTGGTACTTCTTCTGCGGATTCAGCCCAGTATCCTTCTACTTTAGTGAGTCTGCAGTATTCGCCTTCGATCCATTCGTCAAATTTGTAAGGGCCTGTACCGATGTAGTAAGGATCTTCTACGCCGCTTTCGTAAGCAGCTTTAGACTGGATACTTAAAGGTACACTAGATAAAGACTGAATGAATTCGTTGTTGTATGTCTCAATCTCGATCTCAACTGTGTATTCATCTACTGCTTTTACTGCTACCATACCTTTTAATACAGATGCTACTACATTCTCAAGGGCCATCTCATATGTAAATACAACGTCTTCCGCTGTAAATGGTGTACCATCACTGAATGTTACATCTTCACGAAGATGGAAAACAATGTGTGTGTCATCTGCGAACTCCCAGCTTTTTGCAAGACCTGGTTCGAATGTCTGCTCATTAGAGAAGTATACTAATGTCTGGTGAGTGTTCTTAAGCACGATATTGTTAATCTGGTCCTGCTGTTTCTGAAGATCCAGATTGTTAATATCGGCGTCTGTACCGATCACTAATGTCTCTTTCACGCCGCCTTCGCCGGATCCACTGTCTTTAGATCCACAGCCTACGAAAACGGAAGCGATCATGGTCACTGATAAAAGTAATGCAATCAGTTTTTTCATATGATTTCTCCTTTGCTTAAAAAATCTGTCGGACATCCTCAAAACGTCCAATCATTGTGATAGTGAAATTATATCATTATTCGACAGTAGTGTCAACAAAGGCTTTGATTTTTTTTAACAAAAAATAAACAAATTTAACAAGAACTTTACATTGCTTAGATAATTTCTATAAAAATCACACAATTTTTTCTCTTAAAATCCCATTTTATCCTTTCAATTTTACTAGTAGTGTCGTATAATTACCGTAGTATACTATGGTTTGGAGGTTACCACTATGTTAATTATCGATAAAAATAATATCATATCTTATCTACAAAAAAGGATGCCGGAGGTGGATTTTTCCGGTGATGTCACTGTCACTGCCATCGGAGACGGTTCCCAGTCTGCGGAGGAAGCCGGGGATGGTTATGTAAATTTCATATTTATTGTAAAAACTACCACCCAGTCCTTTGTGGTAAAGCAGTCCAGAGACATTGCCCGTATGAGTGGCGCCCAGATGACTCTGGAGAGAAATCATCTGGAATACGATGCCATGAAGCTCTTTCACGCCATTGCTCCAGACTATGTACCTCAAGTTTATTTTATCGATGATGACAACCGGGTTTTTGTTATGGAAGACGCCTCCAAGGACGGACGCATGATTACCCGTTTTCAGCTGAATCAGAATAAGATTTTCCCAATGATGGCAGCTCAGTGCGGCGAATATCTGGCCGACACCCAGTTCTATACCTCTGAGCTTTATCTTGGCACACCGGAATTTCGTCAGCTCACCTGTCGATTTATGAATGCCGATATGCGCCCTATTATGGAAGACGGACTCTTCATCTACAAATTTGGCACCCCTTACGATCCTTCCCTAGGAGAAGAATTTCTGGAATTTGCCAAATCTGTATCAGAAGACCCACGCTATCTCACAGAGCGTCACAAGATGCGTCATATCTATATGACTCGTTCCGAGTGCCTGATTCACGCGGATTTACATACTTCCAACCTATTTACCGGACAAGATTCCATGAAGGTCATTGATATGGAATTTACCTTCTGTGGACCATTTTCCTACGATATCGGATATTTGATTGGAAACCTGGTTTCTCAGTATACCTCCGCCTGCTTCCGAGATTTTTCTTCCGAGACAGAGCGCGAGAATTTTAAACAGTATCTTCTCGTCACTATTCGAGAATTATATAATGCTTACATTGCTCGCTTCTGCGACAACTGGAAACGATATGCCAAGGATATCTATCAGGACGTTCCTGGGCTTATGGAAGCTTTTCAGAAAGCTATCCTTTTAGAGATGCCTGGATTTGCCTCCATCGTAAACTGGTTCCGCATTGCCGGCGAAATTACCTACCCTGATTTTGAGATGATTACCGATCTTAATAAGAAACGTGATGCCATGGCTATGTCTCTTATGGCTGATTGGCAGATGATGTTCCATCGCTATGATTACGACAATATCGATGATTTTATCCGAGACATTGTCTATGCGGAGAAAAAATATAACCCAAAACAGTGGAAAAAAGCTGCTGCACCGATTCCAAAGAAGTAAGATTAATCTCCTTACTCTTGTTAGGGGCACTGGCTTTTGTTCACACCTTTTACAGGAGGAAGAACTTTCCAGACTGACGAAGGAGAAGAAAAAGGAAGTAGATTCAGAAGAATATCAGCACTTTTTAAATTGTCTGGATACCCTTACCGCAAAGGAAAA
>CAYLUV010000147.1:0-4385 GCA_964386955.1 uncultured Lachnospiraceae bacterium | reverse complement strand
GTTCTAATATTTCCAACCCGGTGTGATGTCTGTGCACCATAGGATTAGCTGGATTTTCAAACTGCTGAGGCACAAACACTCTTGGATTTTCCTCTGCCATGCGAAGGGCGCGGTTCAGACATTCATCAATACAGTCTCCGATATTTCCTGCGTCATGCACCAATTCTACCTTGGCACCGTAATGCTGTACCAGTTTTCTTCGCTCCTCGCTGACAGAATCTGGCATGATGATAACTGTCTCATATCCCTTCACCGCACCAATCAGGGCAAGGCCAATGCCCTGATTTCCGCTGGTTGGCTCCACAATAATGGTGTCTTTGTTGATTTTCCCCTGTCTTTCTGCTTCCTCAATCATATTGAGGGCAGTTCTCGTCTTGATGGAACCTCCCACATTGAGTCCTTCAAATTTAACAAGGATTCTAGCACTGGTAGTCTCATCGTTCATATGATTCAGTTTGATGATAGGTGTGTGGCCTACCGCTTCCAATACATTGTTATAAATCATCGTCTAGTCCTTCTTTAGTCAAAACTTCTTACTTTTAGTCTATTTTAATCTCTTCAATGCTTCCACCAAAAGTTTCCATGTTCTTTCTGTGGAAGAAATACTAAGTCTTTCCTCTGTGGTATGAACCCCCTGCATATCTGGTCCAAGAGAAATACAATCCAATCCCTCAATCTTGTTGGATAAAATACCACATTCCAATCCTGCGTGGATTGCTTCAATCTGCGCTTCTTTTCCGTAGATATCTTTGTATGTCTCTGCAAATACTTCTCTCAAATGAGAATCTGCCACAAATTCCCAAGCTGGGTAATCTCCGTGGGTAGTCATCGTTCCACCAGCATATTCGATCAATGTGCGAAGCTGTTCAAACATGTACTGTTTCTTGCTTCCCACAGAACTTCTCACTGCAGAGGACAGATGTAATTCTTCTTTTTCCAGATTCATAATACCCAGATTTAAGGAAGTCTCCACAAGCCCCGGAATCTGCATGCTCATAGCCTGTACACCATCTGGCATCATAGTAAGAACTGTCAGCGTCTGTGTCATAGAGCTGCGGTCTAATACCATCATCTCTTTTTTACCCTGGCAAACCAGTTTGATATTCAGTCCCGGATCTGCAACGCTCTGCTCTTTCTTGAAAATATCTTCCATCTCTTTTACTGCTTTTTCAAAGAGTTCTGCTTCTCCTTCTTCCACCAATACCACAGCTGAAGCCTGTCTTGGAATAACATTGTCTGCCTGTCCGCCTTCCAATGTCTCCAGCGCAAATTCCGCCTCTTTTCTTGCAGTCAAAAGAAGTCTTCCTAAAAGCTTGCTGGCATTGGCTCTTCCCTTATTGATTTCTGTTCCGGAATGACCACCAGTAAGTCCCTGTACTGTCACTTCATATGCCATGCCCTCTTTCATCACACGGCTCACTGGGAGAGTCAGATTCACTCTTGCACCGCCAGCACAGCTTGTGAGGAAAATGCCTTCTTCCTCAGAGTCAATGTTGATGAGCATCTTTCCCTGTAACATGGAAAGATCACAGGCTTCTGCTCCCAAAAGTCCCACTTCCTCATCAGATGTTAAAAGCACTTCCACTCTTGGATGTTCTAACTGATCGGATGCCAGCACTGCTAATGCATATGCCACTGCAATTCCGTCATCTCCGCCTAACGTTGTGTCTTTCGCAAGAATCAGATCTCCATCCACTTCCAGGCGAAGCGCATCTTTTTCAAAATCAAAATCACTGCCCGGTGTCTTCTGACATACCATATCTGTGTGTCCCTGAATAATCACTGCTGGAGCATCCTCATAACCTGGTGTTGCTTCCTTAATAATGATCACATTGTTCGCCTCATCACGGTAATGTTCCAATCCGCGTTCCTTTGCAAAGTTCACTAAATAATCTGCAATTGGTCCGCAGTTAAAGGAACCATGTGGAATCTTTGTAATCTCTTCAAAATAGTATAAAACTTCTTTTGGTTCAAAATTTGATAATACTCCCATCCTTCTGTCTCCTTTATATCAAAAATATTTTTCAATTTCATAATACAGATATACCTAACTGTATTTCTCCGGTAACAGTTCAGCCATGTACGCCATCTGGCGCTGAACTGTTACCTATTTTATCACAAAATCCATATTCCTACAATTCCATTTTCCGCTTTTTTGTGCTATACTGAGGAGTACGAAAATGCAAAATAGTCAGAAAGGAGCAACATTATGACTAAAATAGATATTATTTCCGGCTTTTTAGGGGCTGGTAAAACAACATTAATCAAAAAATTATTAAAAGATGCTTATCAGAACGAACAGGTTGTACTGATTGAGAATGAATTCGGTGAAATTGGTATTGACGGCGGCTTCTTAAAAGAAGCAGGCATCGAAATCCGCGAAATGGATTCCGGCTGTATCTGCTGTTCCTTAGTTGGTGATTTTTATACTTCCTTAAAAGAAGTTATTGAAAAATATACACCAGATCGCATTATCATCGAACCATCCGGTGTTGGCAAACTTTCCGATGTCATTTCTGCCGTTCAGAAAGTGACTGACGATGAGATTGTACTGAATAGTTACACTACAGTAATTGATGTAACAAAATGTAAATCTTATCTGAAAAACTTCGGTGAATTCTACAAAAATCAGTTAGAACACGCTGGCGCTATCGTCATGAGCCGTACCGATAAGGTTTCCGCAAAGAAAGCAGAACAGACTTTAGAATTAGTGCGCACAGTAAACCCAGATGCACCTGTTATCACCACTCCAATTGAGCAGCTGACAGGAGCACAGATTCTTACGGTTATGGAAGGCGTAAAATCCTTAGAAGAAGAAATGAAGGAAGAACATCACCATCATCACCATGCAGATGGAGAAGAATGTTGCTGCGGTCACCATCATGACCACGATCATGAACATCATCACCACCATGAGGATGGCGAGGAATGCTGCTGCGGTCACCATCATGACCACGATCATGAGCATCACCACCATGAGGACGGAGAGGAATGCTGCTGCGGTCACCATCATGACCACGATCATGAGCATCATCACCACCATGAAGACGGAGAGGAATGCTGCTGTGGTCATCATCACCACCATGATCACCACCACCATCATGCAGACGAAGTATTCCAAAGTTATGGCAAAGAGACTGTAAGAAAATTCACAGAATCAGAAGTTACAGCCATTGTAGAAGCCTTAGCTGATGCAGAAAAATATGGTACCGTTCTTCGTGCCAAAGGAATCTTAGCTTCCAGCGAAGGAGATGACTTTATTCATTTTGATATGGTACCGGAAGAATTGGAGATTCGCCGCGGTCCTGCGGATTACACAGGACGTTTCTGTGTAATCGGTGCGGGTCTGAAGGAAGACGCTATCGAAGCATTATTTTTTAACTAGAAAGGATCATTGTCATGAACGAAGACGTTAGAGTTCCTGTCTTTTTGATGACAGGATTTTTAGAAAGTGGAAAGACAGACTTTCTTACTTATACCATGGAACAGGATTATTTCGCAGTTCCTGGCACCACTCTTCTCATTCTCTGTGAAGAGGGCGAACTGGAATACGAGGAGGATTATCTGAAATCCAACCGTATTGTCATGGAAGTCTTAGAAGAACCAGAAGAATTCACACCTGAGAAATTACAGGAATTTGAAGAAAAATATCACCCAGAACAGGTTGTAATTGAATACAATGGTATGTGGCAGATGAAAGTATTAAAATCATGCCCATTCCCAGAAGGCTGGGGAATCCTACAGCAGGTTACTATGGTAGATGCCTCTACCTTCCAGCTCTATCTAAATAATATGAAATCGCTCTTTATGGATATGTCCAGAGATTCTGATTTGATCATTTTTAACCGTGCTACCACAGACATGCCTCTGGATAATTACCGAAGAGGTATCGCTGTTTCCAATCCAAAGGCTACTATTATTTTCGAAGATGACCAGGGCGAACAGATTGAAGACATCTATGACGGCAAGATGCCATTTGACGTGGAAGCAGATCCAATTGAGATTGAACCAATCGACTACGGTCTCTGGTATATGGATGTATCTGACAATCCAAAACGTTATCACGGCAAAATGGTTCACTTCCAAGGACGTGTCTGGAAATCTAAAAAATTTGGTCCCGGCATTATCGTCCCTGGCCGTATGGCAATGACTTGCTGTGCAGACGACACCACCTTCCTTGGTTATGTCTGCCACACCAAATATGCCGATAAGATCAAGAACGGACAGTGGATTGATCTTACCGCTATGGTAAAATGGGAAAACTCCTCCTACTATGAGGAAGAAGGTCCTGTTCTCTACGCAAAACACATCAAAGTCATTCCACCACTGGAAAACGAGATGGTATATTTTAATTAAGATCATAAATTAAAAGATCAGATAACTTT
>CAYLUV010000146.1:0-4465 GCA_964386955.1 uncultured Lachnospiraceae bacterium | reverse complement strand
ATAAATAATTATAAAACAAATCAATAATATTTTAACTATGATAGAAAATATCTATAAAATATCCATAGATTTTATGTATAGAAAGAGGGAAAAAACAATAGAAATAGTGATATAACGTATCTGAGGCGCAAAAATGAAACGGTTTCTACCTATATTAATGATGTTTGTTTTGATTTTTGCTTGTGTGCCCTGCTTTACTGGGGCAAGTGAGATTGCAACGCAAGAACGGGAGACAAAAGAGGAGACAGCTTCTGTGGGACTTTCTTTGACGGCGGAAAGTGCTCTTTTGATGGAGGCCTCTTCCGGAAAAGTTATCTATGAAAATAATGCCGACGTGGAGAAGCCTCCTGCCAGTGTCACGAAGGTTATGACAATGCTTTTGATTTTTGAGGATTTAGCGGCGGGGAAGATTTCTCTTACGGATGAGGTGACAGTGAGTCCCTATGCTGCATCTATGGGTGGTTCTCAGGTTTTTTTGGAGGCAGGAGAGATACAGACAGTAGATACTCTATTAAAATGTATTGCAGTTTCTTCTGCCAATGACGGCTGTGTGGCCATGGCAGAACATCTTTCCGGCAGTGAAGAGGCCTTTGTCAATCGTATGAATGAGAAGGCGAAGGAGCTTGGCATGGAACATACACATTTCATAAATTGCTGTGGCCTGGATGCGGCGGAACATGTGACGACAGCCAGAGATATCGCCCTGATGTCCAGGGAGCTTACCATAAACTATCCCGATGTATTTCAATATACCACCATCTGGATGGATGAATTTACCCATAAGACCAATAAGGGAGAATCTGTATTTGGCCTTTCCAGCACCAATAAATTGTTAAAACAATATCCAGGATGCAATGGTTTAAAGACAGGTTCCACCAGCAAGGCGAAGTTTTGTATTACGGCTACCGCCACAAAAAACAAAATCTCCCTGATTGCAGTGGTGATGGCTTGCCCAGATTCCAAGAGCCGGATTCGGGATGTCAGTGCCATGTTTGACTACGGTTTTGCCAATGTGGCGATGTACGAGGATGAACATCCGCTGGATGATCTCACCGAGCTTGCCATTACTGGAGGTAAGAAAAAAACGGTGCAGCTTGCCAATCCAGGAACCTTTTCCATTGCCTTATTAAAGGAAGATATGACAAAGGAAATTACAAAAAAGATACGATTGACCGATCCTATTCTTGCTCCGGTAAAGGAAAAAGAAGTTATTGGTGAAGTGGAATATCAGATGGACGGGGCAGTGATTGGAACAATACCAATCAGGACATTGGAAAAGGTAGATAGGATGAGTTACGGCTTTGCACTGCGGCAGATTGTTCAAAGATTTGCTATGATTCCGTTGTAGATATGTGCCAAGTCCTTCCGAACCTTGACACTGCTTAGGTTTATAAGGTACAATGCACAGTGAATCATTAGGAAAAGGTGAAAGAAGCGTATGATAGATATGATATATATGATATATATACTAGCCCTTATCTTTGTACTGGGATTGCTCTGGTTTCTCTTGGAAAATTATCGTAGCAATCACTGTCTGGGTGTTGCCCGCCATGATATTGTGTCTGGAAAAATACCGGAGGGATTTCACAACAAGAAATTTGTGTTTTTAAGTGATCTTCACAACAATAGCTTTGGAAAAGATAACGACAAATTGTTTGCGTTGCTGGAAAAGGAAGCACCAGATTTCGTCTTGGTGGGGGGAGATATGTTGGTTTCCAAACGGGAGAATGCGGCGGATGTGGCGATTCCCTTTATGGAAAAATTGGCCTCTCGGTATCCTGTGTACTGTGCCAACGGCAACCACGAGGCGAGACTTCTTTGGAAAGAAGAGGAATATCCAGAAGCCGGGGAGATTTACCGGACTTATATAGAACATTTGAAAAAAGCCGGCATTTGTCATCTTTGCGATGAAACAGCGACCATTTCCATGGGAAAAGACCAGATCTATGTGTCTGGTTTGGAGCCGGAACAGCGGTTTTATAAAAAATTAAAGTTAGAACCAATGGTAGCTGATGATATTGCAGCAAAAATAGGAACGAAGAAGAGGGATGGTTTTCACATTTTGCTGGCACACAATCCGGCATATTTTGAGACCTATGCACAGTGGGGGGCGGATCTTACCTTGAGTGGCCATGTGCATGGGGGGATTATGCGGCTTCCGATTCTGGGCGGGGTAATTGCGCCGTCTTATCATTTATTTCCAAAATACGATGCGGGGGCATTTTCTATGGGGGACAAAAAAATGATCGTAAGCGTGGGACTTGGCAGCCACAGCATTAAGATACGGCTTTTCAATCCTCCAAAGATTGATGTGATCACATTGAAACGGGAAGGAAAATAACATAGATATGAACAATGTAAAGATTCCTGTAAAAATACAGGTGTTTGAAGGGCCACTGGATTTGCTCCTTCATTTAATAGAAAAAAATAAATTAAATATTTATGACATTCCTATCGTGGAGATTACAGACCAGTACATCGCCTATGTGGAGGCCATGGAGGAAGAAAATCTGGACGTTGTCAGTGAATTTTTGATTATGGCGGCAACGCTCATAGAGATAAAATCCCGTATGCTTCTTCCGAAGGAAGAAAAAGAGGAGGAAGAGGATCCCAGAGAAGAATTGGTGCGCCGTTTATTGGAATATAAGATCTACAAATATGCGGCAGGAGAACTGGAAAAGATGGGACAGGACGCAGGACAGGTGTTCTTTGGAAATCCACAGATTCCAAAGGAAGTGTCCGAATATGAGGAGGAAGTGAATCCGGATGAGGTTCTTTCTGACTTAACCCTTCGAAGACTCAGCGAGATTTTTCAGGATGTCATGAAGAAAAATAAGGAAAAGGTGGATCCAATCCGAAGCAAATTTGGAAAAATTGAGAAAGAAGAAGTTCGAGTGGAGGAGAAAGTGACGCACATTCGCCGTCAGCTCCGGGGACTGAAAAATATTAATTTCCGTACATTGTTGGAGATACAGGCCACCAAAACACAGATTGTGGTGACATTTTTGGCCGTGTTGGAGATGATGAAAACGGGACTGATTGAGGTAAGACAGGAATCCATTCATGGAGACATCTGGATTGATTCCAAGGAAGAATAGAAAGGCGGGAAAAAGATGGAATTACATAGATTAAAGGGAGCCATAGAGGCGCTGCTGTTTTCCGCTGGAAAATCACTTCCTATAGAAGATATCTGCGAGACAGTGGGCCATGACAGGGAGACAGTGCGAAGGGTGATTGACAACATGATCCTCTCCTATGAACAGGAAGATAGGGGAATTACCATCCGCAGACTGGAAGATTCCTATCAGCTTTGTTCTAAGGAAACTTACTACGATGAACTGATTCGCTATATGGCGCGTCCGAAGAAACATACTCTTTCTTCCGTAATGTTGGAGACCCTCTCTATTATTGCATACAAACAGCCTGTGACGAGACAGGAGATTGAAAAAATTCGCGGGGTAAAATGCGATCATGCCATCAATAAATTGGTGGAATATCGTTTGATCTGCGAAGTGGGACGACTGGACGCCATCGGAAAACCGATACTTTTTGGAACGACAGAAGAGTTTCTTCGCCACTTTGGAGTAGAATCTGTCAAAGAGCTTCCGCGTCTGACGGAGGCACAGATTGACAGCTTCAAACAGGAGGCAGAGGAAGAAATTCAGCTTTCCTTAAAACTCGATTGATTTCGGGTTGTATATTTTAGCACAGTAATGTATAATAGTGACCACAGTGTGGTAATAAAAGAATGCCTCGGCATTCTTTTTTTCTAATCAAATGTTTTAGGAGGGCAATAAGATGGACAAAATTAAGATGACAACGCCATTAGTTGAGATGGATGGAGATGAAATGACAAGAATTCTTTGGAAGATGATCAAGGATGAACTGTTATATCCCTTCGTCGATTTAAAAACAGAGTATTACGATCTCGGATTAGAATATAGAAATGAGACAAACGATCAGGTGACGGTGGATTCTGCTTTAGCAACCAAAAAATATGGAGTTGCTGTAAAATGTGCAACCATCACACCAAATGCAGCGCGTATGACAGAGTACGACCTGAAGGAGATGTGGAAGAGTCCAAACGGTACCATTCGTGCAATCTTGGACGGCACCGTATTCCGCGCCCCAATTGTAGTAAAGGGGATTGAACCAACGGTTCGCACCTGGAAAAAGCCAATTACCATTGCAAGACATGCCTATGGAGATGTATACAAGGGCTCTGAGATGAAGATTCCAGGAAAAGGAAAGGCGGAATTGGTATTTACCGCGGAAGATGGCACCGTAACAAAAGAGCTGATTCACAATTTTGATGGTGCTGGTATCATTCAGGGAATGCATAACTTAGAAAGTTCCATCACAAGTTTTGCCAAGAGTTGTTTTAACTACGCACTGGATACCAAACAGGATTTATGGTTCTCCACCAAAGACACCATTTCCAAAAAATATGACCATACATTTAAGG
>CAYLUV010000145.1:0-4791 GCA_964386955.1 uncultured Lachnospiraceae bacterium | reverse complement strand
AGCATTTGGATTGCTCCAAATAACAGGATAGTTATTTTTCACTCTTTCCAGTTCCGCGTCGTCAATAACATATACTTTTGCTCCATCTGCAATCAATTTTTCACCAAGTTCCACTGCTTCCGGAGTGAGATTTTCAATATGATAAAGACCCACTGCACCATTGGATGCGGTTGCTGCACCAAAATCCTTTAAATAGGCACAAGCGGAATCATTCAACTCGTCGCCAATCCACTGATCCAGTCCCACAATATAAGGCACGTCCTCCATAACCTTCATTCCAATAGCAGAACCAAGAAGCTGCGCCTCTGGTTTTTTCGTTGTCTGTACTTTTACAATCCAAGTTGCTTTTCTTCCCTCATCGGTAAGCAGTCCAAAATAGGGAACATACCCTACAATGGATCCCATAATATCAATAATTCCAGAGTTCCGGTTACATCTTGCGCCAAGTACTGAGTTCGCATAGACAACTGCGCTTGATTCTGCCCAAGAAAGAATTTCTCCTTTTTGTGGTTTATTACCCACCTCGTCCATATAGCAGGTACAGGTAAATGCATGATCATCCATAAGACCAAGTTTTTCTAATTGTTCTTCATAAAAATCCTGCTTTGTATACATAAACTTATTGAACACAAGATTCTGCAAAAAGTTTGCCGGAACATTTTTATCAATAGGACGTGGATCAACAGAAAACTTTTGTCCAGACACTACATCTGCGTCAAGAATCTGCTGCATCAAGTCGTATACCGGTGACATTACCTTGAGCCCAAAAGAGGTTACAAGATGGTTGTATTTTGATGTAATCGGTACAAGTTTTTCCGCTTCAAAAGCATCACCATACATAACTAAGGTTTTCATTACTTTCGCAAGCGTTTCTCCCTTTTCACCGTCAAGGATAGCTTGCTGCTCTTTTGTTAAAATCATTTTTCTTTTCTCCTTACAGTTTCATACAAATATTCCATACACCCCAAATAACACTACGAAGATTTCCAACATTCTTAGCATCACCAACCACATGAACATGTTTTCCCTTAGATACAAGGGGCGCCGGATTATATCCTACAGATAAAATAACGGAGTCAGCATTTACTGTAAATACTTCACCTTCCTTATTTTTCAGCGTAACATTTCCACTGTTTATTTCACATAAAGAAGTCTCAAGATGTACAGAAACCTGATTTGTCTTAAAGAAATCACGCAAATAACTTGTATTTGCAAGACATACCCCTGGAGTTGTAATCAAGTCATCTTGTGCTTCCACTATAATAGGATTTTTTCCATTTAGATATAAATCATATGCAATTTCGCAACCGGTAAGACCGCCACCGACAACTACCACATTCTCGCCCACAGTCTTATTGCCAAGTAAATAATCAACTGCCTCTACTGCTGTATCTGCCCCTTTTACAGGAAGTTTTTTAGCCGTAGCACCAGTAGCTACAATGATTTCATCTGCATCAATCGTACTAAGATCCTTAACCTCTGTATTTCTATGAACATCGATTGGATATTTTGCAAGTTCTCGGATATACCAAGCAATCAGTGCTCTATCTTTTTCTTTAAAAGAAGGAGCCGCCGCTGCAATAAATACACCGCCAAGTTGGTCTGTTTTCTCGTACAGAGTCACCTGATGTCCACGTTTTGCACAAAGAATAGCAGCTTCCATACCACCGATACCACCGCCGATTACAGCGATTCTTTTTTGTTTCTTTGCCAGTGCAACATAATATTTCTTTGACTGCATTGTTTCCGGATTCAATGCACAGCGAGCAAGTCCCATCGTATCTTTCAAATCTTGTGTATTGGCATGTCCTTTTGAAGAAGAGAAGTTAAAGCAACCACTGTGACAGCAAATACAAGGCTTGATATCCTCCAGTCTATCTTCCATCAATTTTGTAATCCATGCAGGATCCACAAGAAATTGACGTGCAACACCAACTGCATCGATTTTACCATCTGCAACCGCTTTTGCACCAACCTCAGCATCCATTCTACCTGCACATACAACCGGAATATCAACAAATTTCTTAATGTGTGCAACATCCTCCAGATTGCAGTTCTCCGGCATATACATCGGTGGATGTGCCCAATACCAGGAATCATAGGTTCCATTGTCTGCATTAAGCATGTCATAACCAGCATCTTGCAAATACTTCGCAGCTTTTTCTGATTCTTCCATAGCGCGGCCAACCTCTTTATACTCTTCCCCAGGCATCGCACCTTCACAGAAACCTTTCATTTTAGATTCAACAGAATATCGAAGCGATACCGGATAATCTTCTCCACAGGCTTCTTTAATCGCTTTTACTACCTCAACAGCAAAACGATAACGATTTTCAAAGCTTCCTCCATATTCGTCCGTACGTTTATTAAAGAATTCAATCGCAAATTGGTCTAAAAGATAGCCTTCATGAACCGCATGAACCTCTACTCCATCTACACCAGCTTCTTTACACAGCTTTGCAGTTTTAGCAAAAGCTTCAATAATTTCATGAATTTGTTCTACTGTCATTTCTGGACATTCGATATCGTGTGCCCATCGAGATTTTTGCGGAGAAGGGGATGCCAGCTCATGAGAAGTATCAATAACTGGCTTAATCAGTGCACGTGTCACTTTGTTTTTATGTAACGGTGCTATAAGCTCGGTAATTGCCCAAGAACGCCCCATACCAGCGGTAAGCTGAATAAAGAGTTTCGCTCCTGTTTTATGGATTTCATCCATAAAAACCTTTAATTCTTCAAACATTTTCGGATTCTGCCAAAGCCACTTTCCCCAGAAAGTATCACGCAATGGTGCAATACCCGGAATAATCAATCCTACGTTATTCTTTGCCCTTTCCAAAAAAAGATTTGCTGCCTCTTTGTCAAAGTGACATCCAGTCAATTCAAACCATCCAAACAGTGACGTTCCTCCCATCGGACACATCACAATTCTGTTCTTGATTTCAACATTTCCAATGTTCCACGGCGTAAATAACGCCTCATATTTCTTGTCCATTGTACTCATAAAAATTGTTCCTTTCTATGTTTTACTTTTTCCCTTATCCATTCCTTCCTCATATTACATATATCGCTGCTACAATCTATGAATTTCCTCTTTCCTCTGATTATTCGACATAAAAATTATATCACAATGCGACATTTTGTAAAACTCCAATACCCTCAATAGACTTAAATGCACAAAAACAAAGGAGACACTCCAATCTATTGGGCATCTCCTATTTTTGTTGTATTATACACTGTTTTTTTGCCAAATATCTTAATTTTCAACCAGAGACATGGCAATATTCTCTGGGGTAATTGGAAGAGTTCTGTGCCAAACGCCTGTTGCTCGATAAATGGCATGTGCAATGGCCGGAGCTGGTGTATTGATAACAATTTCACCTATGGATTTTGCTCCAAACGGACCTGTCGGTTCATAACTATGTTCAAACTCTACAGTCAGTTTTCCCATGTCCAAACGGGTAGGAATTTTGTACTGCATAAAACTAGATTCCATAGGCTTGCCCCGCTGGTCATATGTCACATTTTCCATCAAAGTATGACCGATACCCTGAACAATGCCACCTTCCGTCTGAATTCTTGCCAAATTCGGATTGATTGGAATACCACAATCCACAACAGCCATATAATCCAAAATGGTAACTTTTCCAGTATCCTTATCCAACTCGATTTCTACCATTCCTACCATATATGGTGGCGGAGATACCTGAGAAGAGTGTGTCGCTGTCGCTTCGGCAGCTATATTGTTGCATACCTGCGATTTATAGGCAATATCTGCAAGAGAAATCGTCTGTTCTGTTCCAATTCGACGAACTCTGGCATTTGCAAATTCTACCTCATTTATCTCACAGCCCATCATCTCAGCTGCAATAGAACAAATTTGTTTTTTGAGCTTTTCACAAGCCTTCACAACTGCCTGACCAGTAATATATGTAGTAGAAGAAGCATACGAACCAGAATCATAAGGAGATACATCCGTATCAGCACCAAAAACTGCCACATCGTCTACATGACAATCCATAAGTTCCGCCACCATCTGTGCCAAAATTGTATCGCAACCAGTACCCATATCTGCAGCACCAATAATTAAATTGTATGTGCCATCTTCACTAAGTTTTAACGTTGCACTTCCCACATCCACATTAGAGATACAGCTTCCTTGCATAGCCATCGCCACACCAGCGGTTCGTACTTTTCCATTACCCATATCACGAACCTTGGAACGTTCCTCCCAATTAAACATTTTACGACAGTGATCCATGCAACGATCCAGCGCACAAGCATTTGCCACTTCGTTATAGTAAGCGGGCATAACCATGCCCTCTTTCAACATATTCATATCACGAATAACTGTTGCATCTATGCCTAACTTTTCTGCCAGTTCACTAACAAGGGATTCCACTGCGAAAATACCCTGTGTTGCACCATAGCCACGATAAGCACCCGCAGCCTGATGATTGGTATAGACTACATCATAGTGGAAACGGAATGCCTCCAAAGAACCAGTATACAACGGAATAGCCTTATGCCCTGAAAGGCCAACAGTCGTAGGACCATGTTCCCCATAAGCACCAGAGTTAGACAACGTATACAGATCCATAGCACGAATCTTTCCATTTTTTGTAGCTCCCAACCGCAAAGTAATCTCCATTTCATGTCGTGGTGAACCAGCGATCTGAGACTCTTCTCGGGTATAGACAATACGCGCAGGACGTCCTGTTTTCATCGCAACAAAGGCAGGATATACATCACAGACTGCCGTCTGCTTTGCACCGAATCCCCCACCAATTC
>CAYLUV010000144.1:0-4838 GCA_964386955.1 uncultured Lachnospiraceae bacterium | reverse complement strand
ACTTTATACTTTTTAAATTCTATTTTTTACTACTTCATAAAGGGATACGGCACATGCAGAGATAATCAATCCCTTAAAAATATTAAATGGTGTAATACCAAGGATTACAAGGCTTCCCAGATTGTGGATGGCTGGAATTGTTGCCTGCACCATACCCATCACCGCTTCTTTTCCAAACAGGGTAAGATACAGTGGAACGGTGATAAAGTAGTTTGCTAACATTCCCATAAAAGTGAGTCCAATGGTTCCGGCTCCCATGCCAAGGATAAGATTTTTCTTTGCTTTGCTGCGTCTAGTGAAAAAGCCAAGGGGAACAACAAATCCTACAGATACTAAAAAGTTAGATAATTCGCCGGACATGCCTGTGCTGGTTGCGGTAAGGTGAAGAATATTCTTTACCAACTCTACCAAAACACCAGATACTGGTCCATAAATCAAGGTCACCAATGCCGCTGGAACATCGCTGATCTCCAACTCCAAAAATCCCAGATAAGAGATTGGAAATTTTACAAACATCAATACAAAGGATACTGCGGCGCAGATACCGATGGTTGCAATCTGTTTGGTTGACATGGTGTTGCTGCTTGGTTTTGTCATGGTCTGTGTACTCATAGTTACATCTCCTTCTTTCATAAGTAATGATAAATGATGGTGTCAAGGATATGTTCTTTAAAAACATGAGAAAAGCCCTGGATATCAGATATCCAGGGCATCATACACAACATTAAAATAAAAATCATTCTAATATTTCTTCTCTCATCCAGACTATACTGTCGGTTCCGGAATTCCAATATGGTCACCGGATCGGCCTTTCGGCTCGCGGACTTTACCGCCGGTGGGGACTTGCACCCCGCCCTGAAGAACGTATTCCTTTTTACAGGCAACATTATACTCTATTGCTTGGCATTGTACAATAGGAAATTTGAAATATTTCACAGTTTTCACCAAAACTGATACACGATTTGACATGTCCTTAGATTTGTTTTATCATTTAACGTATTAAAGAGAAAATTTTTTCACTATTTATACCTAATTTTAGGAAAGGAATGAATTGTTATATGTTAAATGAAAGAATGATAGCTCTTGGCACCCAACGATCCGTCATCCGAGAACTCTTCGAATTTGGAAAACAGCGGGCCGCAGAGATTGGACCGGAAAATGTATTTGACTTTTCCATCGGAAATCCCAGCGTTCCCTCCCCTTCCTGTGTCAATGACAGTGCCATAGCATTGCTGCAACAGATGGATCCAGTTGTTCTTCACGGATATACCAGTGCCCAAGGCGATCAAGGGGTACGGCAGATGATTGCAGATTCTTTAAATCGGAGATTTGGTACTTCTTTCTTGGCGGAACATCTTTATATGACCGTAGGCGCGGCCGCTGGTCTTTGCTGTTGTCTCAACGGTATCTGTAACCCTGGTGACGAGGTAATCGTATTTGCCCCTTATTTTCCAGAATACAAAGTGTTTATCGAAGGCGCAGGGGCTTCCATGACACTGATTCCTGCAGATATAGAAGGCTTTCAGATTGATTTTGCTGCCTTGGAACAAGCCATCAAGCCAACCACAAAGGCTGTTATTGTAAACTCCCCAAATAATCCATCTGGGGCGGTCTATTCCAAAGAAACTATTGAAAAATTAGCGGCTCTGTTGGAGACTTACGAAGCGAAATACCAGCATCCCATCTATCTGATTGCCGATGAACCATACCGAGAGATTGTCTTCGGCGCTACGGAAGTACCGTTTTTGCCAAAGCACTATAAAAACACCTTAGTATGTTATTCCTGGTCAAAATCTCTCTCTCTTCCCGGTGAACGTATGGGATACGTGTTAGTCTCCCCTGAGGCAAAAGATCACACTCTTTTGTATGCCGCCATCGCCGGCGCCGGTCGATCCTTAGGTTACGTTTGCGCACCTGGTCTTTTCCAGAGAGTCTGTGCCCAGTGTGCCAATGAGACCGCTGACATCTCCATCTATGAAACCAACAAAACCCTTCTGGTAGATAGTCTTCGTCAGATGGGTTACCATGTGGTAGAACCAGAGGGAACCTTTTATATGTTCCCCCGCACATTGATTCCTGACGATATTGCCTTTTGTGAAAAAGCCAAAGATTTCAATCTGCTAATTGTGCCAGGCAGTGGTTTTGGTTGCGGCGGTCACACCCGTATTTCTTACTGTGTGCCAACAGAACGCATCGAAAAATCCTTAGATGCCTTCGAAAAACTGGCAAAGTATTATCGTTAACTTAGCTTTAGCATCTCCCGTTTCAAACGTTTCATGATTTTTTTCTCCAATCTGGAAATGTAGGACTGGGAGATGCCAAGCATATCTGCCACTTCTTTTTGTGTTTTTTCTCCTGTATCTTCCCGTCCAATTCCAAAACGAAGCTCCACAATCAATCGTTCTCTCTCTGTCAACACTTCCATGGCTTTTGCTAAAAGCTGTCTATCCACCTCGTCCTCCAAATCTCGGTAGATTACATCCTCCTCCGTTCCCAAAATATCAGAAAGAAGAAGTTCATTCCCATCCCAATCCACGTTCAGAGGCTCATCAATAGAGACTTCCATGCGGATTTTATTGTTTCGCCGCAGATACATCAATATTTCATTTTCAATGCAGCGAGAAGCATAGGTAGCAAGTTTGATGTTTTTTCCGGTATTAAAGGTATTGATAGCCTTAATCAGACCTATGGTGCCGATGGAAATCAAATCCTCCACTCCCACTCCTGTATTGTCAAATTTTTTTGCTATGTAGACTACTAATCTCAAATTTCGTTCAATCAATACCGCTCTGGCTCTCTGGTCATTTTCCTTTCCCAAGCAGCCAAGCATAATGGCTTCTTCCTCCGGTTTTAGCGGTGGAGGAAGGATTTCTGAGCCTCCAATATAATGAATTTCCTGTTTTTTTCGTCCGAAATTATCTCTTACCCGATGTACTACCTTAAAACGAATTTTTTCTCCCGCCATCACATTTAAAATCATATTTCTAACCTCCCATTCAATATTACCTGACAGCCACCGTCCAGATGTATTTTCTCTCTGGTCAGTGCAATCACTGCCTTCTCCTCTGTCCATTTCCCGACATGATTCGTTATAATCGCCGAGTCCATTCTGATGCCAAGAAGCTGACCTGTCTCTTTTCCAATTGAGTGGTAGGAAAGAAAGGTGAATTCATACATTTGCTGCTCTGTCACTTTTGTATTTTCCAAAATTCCAGTCCGAAAATACGCCTCAATAACTTCCTGATAGGCTTTCGGAAGCATATCTCGCACTGCCCCGTAGGTGGCAACATGAGCCATTTTCCCTGTGATGGGTTCCTTTAGTTGATTTCCTGTGTCGTAAAAACCTTTGAGCTTTTTGGTGTTCCCCTTAAATCGAAGCTCCACATCCATGATCTTTGGATTATCTCTTCGTTCTCTTCCTAAGAAGAAGCTTACCACTGGCACGAAAAGACACCCCTTCCATGTGCCAGTGAAACGAATGGCCCCCTCCATGGAAAATCCAATCAGATAAAGACACAAAGTTTTTAGAAAAAAGGATTTTTTCTCCCCTTTTTCAAAGGCAAGGTAAGTCATAATGACGGCGATTCCCATATTTCCTATGACAATACCATAAAGCCATAATCCTGCGCTCAAACTGCCAAAAGCCGCAGAAAGAAGCATCCTTCTTTTCTTTATTGGCACCTTTAAAATCCAGATGGAACACTGCAAAAGCAGAAGGTTCATTATAAAATTCAACAAAAGAAACACATCCATATAGATGTTGTACTCCATAGTATCACCAGAATTTTGCTGTTCTTTTGCATCAACTACACCCTTATTATAGAAAAGTCTCCGGGATACATTTTGTCGTTTTTGCAGATTGGCTGGGAAAATTAACGACAAAAAGGACCATCCTGCGGTATCTCTACCACAAAATGGTCCTTCTATTGTCAATAAATTATTCAATTCGAGTTCTATCGATCTCTTCTTCCTGTCTGAAGGAATTCTGGGATGATAATCTCTTTATCTGGTCTCATTCTTCTAGTTGGAGCAACCACTGGTTCCTCTTCCACTTTCTCTTCTGCCACTGCTGCTTCCTTTTGTTCTGGAGCTGGTGCTGCCGCAGCTTTCTCCGCTTTCTTTGGAGCCTGTGCAGAACCTTCTAAACCTGTGGCAATGATTGTGATGCTTACAGAATCCTCTTCCACATCACCGTCTACGTTACCGAAGATGATGTTTACATCTTCTCCTGCTTCCTCTCCTAAGTAGGAAACTGCTTCGTATACTTCCTGGATACCTACTTCACCGGAGAAGTTTACGATGATGTCTGTTGCACCGGAAACAGTAGTCTCCAGAAGTGGACTTTCCATAGCATTCTTGATGGCATCAATGGCCTTGTTGTCACCAGTACCAGTTCCGATACCGATGTGTGCCACACCTTTGTCACGCATAACAGTCTGGATATCCGCAAAGTCAAGGTTGATGAGACCTGGTTTATAAATCAAGTCTGTAATTCCCTGTACACCCTGCTGAAGCACTTCGTCTGCCTTGTTAAATGCAGCTGGAATAGAAGTGCGCTTGTCACAAATCTGTAATAATCTATCGTTTGGAATCACGATCAGAGTATCCACGTTCTCTTTTAATCTCTCAATACCTGCAATGGCATTCTTCATACGTGGACGTCCTTCAAACATGAAAGGTTTTGTTACTACACCTACTGTGAGGATTCCCATGCTCTTTGCTACTTCTGCTACTACAGGAGCTGCACCAGTTCCGGTTCCGCCGCCCATACCACAGGTAACAAATACCATGTTGGCATCCTTTAATAATTCGGAGATTTCTTCTCTGTTCTCCTCCAC
>CAYLUV010000143.1:0-4876 GCA_964386955.1 uncultured Lachnospiraceae bacterium | reverse complement strand
GCGTTTTATTGCCTAAGGGATTGGGATGCCGTTTTTGGCGTTTCAATCCTTCTGCTTATAACAACAAACAGATACCATCATCCTACCACATTCTCTTTTTTTCTACAAGAAGGAAATCTCTTGAAAATAAAAAAAGAATTTTGCTCATTTTGCAAGAAAATAAAAATAATCCTGCAAAATTTATTGCAACAAATCTTTAAATATGTTAAATTGAATGAAATATAGAGGAAAATGGAGGAGCATCCGCGAATATGACGGAAGAAAACATGACAATAGGAGATATGAATCTTCTACAGAGAATTGAAGCAAAAAAGAAGGGCTTCAGTAAAGGGCAGAAACGTCTGGCTTCCTATATTATGGAAGATTATGGACGGGCTTCTGTACTGACAGCACAAAAATTGGGAGAGGAATCCGGTGTCAGTGAATCGACGGTAGTTCGATTTGCCTATGAACTGGAATATGAAGGATATCCGGAGATGCAAAGAGCATTGAGGGTGTTGGTGAAGACCAAATCATCCTCCGTGGATCGACTGCATTTGGCGGCAAAGATGAGTGAGCGGGAGAATTTCCTGGCAAAAAATCTTCAAAAAGATGCAGAACGTATTCGTACTTCCGTGGAACTGTTAAGTCGGGAAGAATTTGAAAAGGCAGTGGAGATGATCGATAAGGCCAACAACATCTATATCCTTGGCACGAAGAGTTCCAGCTTTTTGGCAGGTCTTTTTGGATATTATTTGAATATCTTTATGGATCATGTGAAGGTGATTGAGTCCAACAACGTGTTGGATACGATGGAACAGCTTAATAAAGTGAAGGAGGGGGACGTATTTATTGGTATCAGTTTCCCAAGATATTCCAAGAGAACCCAGCAGGCTTTCCAATTTGCCAAAAAGAATGCAGCTAACACCATCGCTATCTCAGACCATCCAAAATCACCAATCATGGCAAATGCCGATTGTAAGCTGACCGTAAAAAGTGATGTGCTTGGTATCGTAGATTCCCTGGTGGCGGCACAGAGTCTGATCAACAGCCTGATCATCGCCCTTTCCATTAAGCGAATCGACGATGTAGAAGAGAGACTTCGCAAATTAGAAAAACTCTGGGAAGAGTATGATGTTTACGAGAACAATGATGAAATCTAGGCAGCGGTGGTTGACTGGAAACACATTGTGAAAAATCCTCCAACAGGGGGAGCACAAAATAAGAGAAATCCTCCAACAGGGGGAGTAAAGAATAAAAAATAGGAGTAATGTATGCATAAAGTAATTGTAGCTGGCGGCGGCGCAGCGGGCATGATGGCGGCCATACAGGCGGCTAGAGCGGGAAAAGAGGTTCTTTTGCTGGAAAAGAATGAAAAGCTAGGAAAAAAACTTTTCATCACAGGAAAAGGGCGCTGCAATGTCACCAACGGATGTGATGTGGAGGAACTTTTTCCAAAGGTAGTGTCCAATCACAGATTTTTATATAGTTCCTTTTACAGTTTTACGAATCAGGACACCATGGACTTTTTTGAAGAGCTGGGACTTCCGTTAAAGAGGGAGAGAGGCGACCGAATTTTCCCGGTTTCTGACCATTCCTCCGACGTAATCCGGGCTTTATCAAGAGAGATGGATCGATTGGGTGTGGAGGTTCGATTAAATACAGAGATTGATTCCCTTATAATAGAAGAAAATGAGATCAAAGGGGTTCGTTTAAAGAATAAGAAGACAGAGCTTGCAGACAGCGTGATTGTTACCACAGGAGGCTATTCCTATCAGAGTACAGGATCTACAGGAGATGGTTATACTTGGGCGAAGAAGGCGGGACATAAGGTAACAGAACTTTCTCCATCCTTGGTGCCAGTACACATCAAGGAAGACTATTGTCCAAGAATGATGGGGCTTTCCCTTCGAAATACAGGATTTAAGGCCATGGCAGGAAAGAAAAAGATCTACGAGGATCAGGGAGAATTGCTCTTTACCCACTTTGGCATCAGTGGTCCATTGGTGCTTAGCTTTAGTGCCTATGCGAAGAAATATTTGGACAAGGATCTGAAAGTAATCCTGGATTTAAAGCCAGCTATGACAAAAGAGCAGTTGGATGCTCGAATTTTGAGGGATTTTAAAGAAAAAATCAATAAACAGTATAAAAATTCCTTAGATGATTTGTTGCCAAAAAAAATGATACCTATTATAATAGAGGCGAGTGCGATTTCACCGGAGAAGAAGGTCAACGAGATTACGAAGGAAGAGAGAACAAGATTAGTGACTCTTTTAAAGGAATTTCCGTTGACAGTGACGGGACTTGGCAGTTTCAAGGAGGCTATTATCACCAAGGGTGGTGTGGCTGTGAAGGAAGTGGATCCCGGCACGATGGAATCCAAACTGGTAAAAGGATTATTTTTTGCCGGTGAAGTACTTGACTTGGATGCGTTGACAGGGGGCTATAATCTTCAGATTGCCTGGTCTACAGCATACCTTGCCGGACAAAACGCATAAGTCATGGCAAAATGATCGCACGAAGATGGAGGAACAAGATGTATAGTATTGCAATTGACGGACCTGCTGGAGCAGGTAAAAGTACGATTGCCAAGACCATTGCGAGAAAGCTCAATTTTGTGTATGTGGATACGGGAGCGATGTATCGCGCCATTGCACTTTTCTTTTTGAGAAATGGTGTGGATGGGGATGATGCAAAGACCATAGAGGAGATGTGTCCTCAGATTCACGTAACATTAGAGTATAAGGATGGTGAGCAGCAGGTACTTTTAAATGGAGAAAACGTCAGTGGCTATATTCGAACCGAAGAGGTGGGCGGCATGGCATCGAAGACATCCGCACAGCCGGCAGTAAGAGCAGCTTTACTGCAGCTTCAGAGAGATATGGCTCACAGTGCAGACATTTTGATGGATGGAAGAGATATTGGAACCAATGTACTTCCTAACGCAGATTTGAAGATTTATCTCACTGCGTCAGTCGATGTCCGCGCAAAACGTCGTTACGATGAATTGACGGCAAAAGGACTTTCCTGTGATTTGGAAGAGATCAAGGAAGACATCAAAACAAGGGATTATCAGGATATGAATCGGGAGATTGCCCCTCTCAAGATGGCAGAGGACGCAGTGTTAGTGGATTCTTCCGATATGACCATAGATGAAGTGGTGGAAACTGTCGTAGGACATTTCTATAAAATTAAGGGAGAAGCTTAAATCATGGAGATCACATTGGCAAAAACAGCGGGATTTTGTTTTGGAGTAAAAAGAGCAGTGGAGATGGTATATTCCCATGTGGGAGAGGACCATGTCTACACCTATGGACCAATCATTCACAATGAAGAGGTGGTGGAAGATTTGCGAAGAAAAGGTGTGGAAGTGCTGCATTCCCAGGAGGACATTGAGAATCTGGAGGAGGGTACTGTTATTATAAGATCCCACGGTGTGACAAAGGAAATCTATGATCTCGTAGAGGGAAAAGGGCTTACCCTGGTAGATGCCACCTGCCCTTTCGTAAGAAAGATCCACCGCATCGTACAAAAAGAGAGTGGAGAGGGAAGACAGATCGTCATCATTGGAAGTTCTGATCATCCTGAGGTAGAAGCGATCAAAGGATGGTGTGTGTCCCATCCGATTGTAATTGAAACAGCTGAAGAGGCGGAAAATTTTGCAGTTTCCGCAGAAAAAAAGGTTAGTATCGTATCCCAAACGACATTTAATTACAAGAAATTTCAAGATTTAGTTGAAATTATCGAAAAAAAAGGTTATGATATAAATGTTTTTAATACGATCTGTAATGCAACCGAAGAAAGACAACTAGAAGCTAGGGCAATTGCTAAGAATGTGGATGCCATGATAGTCATTGGAGGGAAGCATAGTTCGAACACACAAAAGCTATATGAAATTAGTAAGGCCGAATGTCCTAACACGATTTTTATCCAGACTGTTGCAGATTTGGATAAAGAGCAGCTCCAAGGAGCAGAACATATCGGAATTACAGCTGGGGCTTCAACCCCAAATAATATTATCAAGGAGGTTCATATTAGCATGTCAGAAAAGAGTTTTGAACAGTTATTAGAGGAGAGTTTAGTTACCATCAGAAACGGTGAAGTAGTTTCTGGAACAATCATCGATGTTAAGGAAGACGAGATCTTCTTAAATATAGGTTACAAAGCTGACGGTATCATCACAAGAAATGAATACTCAAACACTCCTAACCTTGACTTAACAAAAGAAGTTAAAGTTGGGGACACTATGGAAGCAAAAGTTCTCAAAGTTAATGATGGTGAAGGCCAGGTATTATTAACATACAAGAGACTTGCAGCAGAAAAAGGCAACAAGAGATTAGAAGAAGCCTTCAACAACAAAGAAGTTTTAACAGCAAAAGTAGAACAGGTATTAGACGGTGGATTAAGCGTATCTGTAGAAGGTACAAGAGTATTTATCCCTGCAAGCCTTGTTTCTGACACTTATGAGAAAAACCTTGGCAAATACGCTGACCAGGAAATCAACTTCGTAATCAGCGAATTCAACCCAAGAAAGAGAAGAATCATTGGTGATCGCAAACAGTTATTAGTAGCTGAAAGAGCTGCAAAACAGGCTGAATTATTCGCAAGAATCGAAGTTGGTATGGAAGTAACTGGTACAGTTAAGAACGTAACAGACTTCGGTGCATTCATCGACTTAGGTGGAGCAGACGGACTTCTTCACATTTCCGAGATGTCTTGGGGACGTGTTGAAAATCCTAAGAAAGTTTTCACAGTTGGACAGGAACTCAAAGTTCTCATCAAAGATATCCAGGGTGAAAAAATCGCTCTCAGCTTAAAATTCCCTGAAAGCAACCCATGGTTAAACGCAGAAGAAAAATACGCAGTAGGTAACGTAGTTACTGGTAAAGTTGCAAGA
>CAYLUV010000142.1:0-4937 GCA_964386955.1 uncultured Lachnospiraceae bacterium | reverse complement strand
ATCAGGGTAGCCCTTGCGCAGTTGCCGGAGCTGGTCAACGCCTTGGTTGTGGCACATCCAGCAGCCGTCCCGGCAGCTCGTTTCATAGCTCGGTGCCAATATGCCCTCGTATTGGCAGTGCAGCCCGCACAAGTCCTCCTCGATGCCGAACTCCACCAGTGGGGCGCGTTTCCGCTCGTTGAGTTGTCCGAACCGCTTCGGCTCGTCCGCTGCTATCCCCAGATATTCCACGATATTTTTACCGCCCCTCGTGGTGGGGCTTTCGGAAAACGCGGGTCTTGAGCTTGGTACACCAGTTCCCGCGCCGGTTGACAGACATCGGGAATCCGTATATGGCAGGTTTTGCGCTTCTTGCGTCAGCTCCCGTTTTGTGCAGAGAAACTTTGGATTCGTGTCTCTGACCGTCCGCTTTAAGTCTGATTGGCACCACGGCCCCCACAGGGTCGGGAAGCCCAGTATCATCCCTTGTCTGGCAATACCCCCCCCCGCAGATTTGCGCTTGGGGACATGGTAGAACAGCTTCTCATAGGTCAGCTTCTCGCCGTCGCGCATGGCGCAAAGGTGTTCGACCTCAATGCGGTATTTCCTCCAGATGTATTCATCCGCCATATCCTTAAAGGCTACCATCTTCGGGTGTTCTCCCCGTATGGTGTCGGTGGCCCACACATCAGTCGTCGTTATTCTGTCAAGCCGTAGGCCCCGCGACACGATCACGTCCAGCATTTTCAGGCTGTCCTTGCCGTGGCTGATGCGGGCTATGTATTGAAACTGTTCGTCATTGATGTGTAGAGCCTTATCCATACGATCACCCTTTCACAGTAAACTTTCCTGCGGCTCCCAGCCGCGCCGCCGCCACTTCGACCCAGTGCGCGTCATTGTCTATCCCGATGTACCGCCGCCCCGATCTCAGGCAGGCTTCCCCAATAGACCCGCTCCCCATGCAGCAGTCCAGCACGGTTTGTCCCGCGTCCGTATAGGTCAAGACCATCTGCTCACACAGCCAGACCGGCTTTTGCGTTGGATGCAGGTTGGAGCGGCGCTTGTCCGTCGGCCCGCGCAGAACATCCCGTGGATAACGGTCAGTGCTGTCATAGCTCACGTTCTTGTATTCGCCATACATTTCACCGTGCTTGCAGTTGCGCCGGTGCTGGGCAGTGCTGACTTTCCGTTTGTGGCCGTGTGTCATTTGCGGATTGTAGGTCGGTAGCCTGTCATAGAAAACCAAGATATTCTCATGGGCTTTCATGGGCATCCTCTTGGCGTTCAGGTGACCCGTCGCCTCGGTTTTCTCCCAAATCCACTCATACCGAAATTCTTTCAGATTGCTCACTGCCAGCACCTTGTCAAACGGTGCCTGTGCAAACAAAACCTTGGCCCCGCCGGGCTTCACCGCTCTGTTTGTGGCGGCCCAGAAATCACTCAGGTTGATCGGCGTGTCCCACTTGCAGTTCGTGGTTCCATACGGCAGATCGGTGAATAACATATCCACGCTTCCCGGTTCAATCTGTAACATGGCCTCTATGCAGTCAGCCTGTACCAGCTCCACGTCCGCCGTCATGGCGCAGCTCCCCAGTCAATGGCCTGTCCGCACTGCCCGCAGAAACGCTGCTCGCTCCCGTCCTCGTTGTGGAGATATTCTCCGCTCCCGCAGTTGGCGCAGGCCAGAATGTGCAGGTCGCCGTCCGGGTAGGGCGTTCTCGGTACACGCAGCCGCAGGGCCTCCATACCCATGCGGCAAGCCTCGTTCACAGGTTCGATGCTCTCGCACCGTTCCCGATGCTCCGGGTCTAAAATCTCAATGGCCCGCTCATTCTCCATCTTCCGCCGCATCCTCCATCCCGATCTGCTCCGCCTCGTCCTCGGCCTCCTCGGCAGCCTCGACCTCTGCGGGTCTGTCAATATAGGCCTCGACCCGCGCGCGGTTTTTCTCCCGGTAAAACTGCTCCGTGCAAAGCGCCTGAAACTCCGCGAGGTCTCCAAGAAATTCCTCGTTGATGATAAGCCGGGGCAGAACAGCCGCCAGTACATCGAAGCCATCATGCACCACCAGAAAGCGGCTCCCGTCCTTCCTGATGCGCACCGTGTATTTGATGTAATCGCCATCTTTCAACTCCTCCTGCAATGGCGACAGCAGGCCGTCGTTGTAGAAAAGCAGCTCATCGTCCCGCTTGCAGCGCACGACAGACGACCACAGGCCATTCGGCGCAATCGCCGTGCGCAGTTTTTCGGCATCCTGCTCACCCTTTACATACGGGGACAAGTCCATGCCGAAAATATCCCTGACGCTTTCCGCCCAAACTTCTTTGAGGTATACCTTTTCCCACGCCTTTTCGCTGATGTCCAGCATGGCGCGTATCTGCTCCGCACCCTCTGCGTCCGGCAGCTCCGCCGCCCGATAGATCGCCGCCGATGTGCCAAGCCAAACACCGTCGCCCTCCACATGGGCCACGATGCAGTACCCGCCTTTCCTCACCAGCGCCGCATACTTCGATAACTTCATCGCCGCGCCCTCCTTATCCGAACAGATACAGGATGCAGAATTTCAGCAGGGCAGGGCCGGCCAGCACCAGCGCCAAGCCCCAAAGCACCGCCACCGCCAACGCCAGCAGCGCAACCACGCCATACAGAATATCTTTCATCGTCTGCCTCCTCTCACGCCGATGGTCACATAGGCTGTGCCTCTCCCGTTCAGCTCCATATCCACCGGGGCTTTGCAATCCAGACAGTTGTGCGTCAGCGTCTCTGTCTGCGCGTTGGTCTTATAACGGAATGTCTTTCCGCATTTGCAGTGCATATACATGGGTCGCAGACGCTCCAGCGCCGTCTCATGCCCGCACGGACACTTGAAGCTGTAAGTCTCCCGCTTCGCGCAGAACGCCTTGACCGCGCCGCACTCCTCGCACACGATCAGCAGAAAGCCCTTGTACGGCCCCTGCCCCTCGTCCGCGTCCAGCCCGCCCGATACAGCCCAGTTCTCCCGCTCTCCGAACATCCGCTCCACCCGCTTTCTGGGGCGGGGCTTGTCCGGCTCGTCCGCCGCCGGGCGGTCTACCAGCATCACAGCCTCGCCGGTTCCCGTGTCCTCAATCCAGATGCCGGGGCCGTCGGTGTAGGCCCGCAGTCTACCAGACTGACAGGCCGCGAAAATGTCTTTCACTCTGATCTGTTCCATAATCTGTTCCATACTTACCTCCGATTCTGAAATCTATCGCCGCCGGACAGGTGGCCCAGTGGGGAACAAAGGCGACCTCGCCCGTGTTCTCCTCCGTGGCGCTCCCCATGATGGTGTCGCCCTCGTCCGTGATGAATACCTGATTGCCGCCCGCCGCCACGAATACCGGCTCCGGGTCAACGGGCATCATCTTCCCGCTTTTCATGCGCTGCCACTCGATCTCAGCGCCGCAGCCCTTACACCTGCTCATGTCTCAGTCTCCCGTGCTGCCGTAGCCGCCACGGTCACGGTTGCCCAGCGATTCCACCTGTACAAAGGAGACGGCGGGCGCTTTCTCCACGAGACGGAACTGGCAGATGCGTGTCCCCTTGGGAATGGTGGTTCCCTCTTTCCGCAGACACAGAGCCGGGAAGCCCCACACATCGCCGTCGCCGCAATAGTCGTTCTCGATCACGCCCATGCTGTTGGCCAGCAGGATGCCCCACTTCCCAAAGGTAGAGGAGCGCGGAACGATGTGCGCGTAGTACCCCGCCGGTATCTCAATGGAAACGCCCAAGGAAATGATCTTGTATTCCAGAAAGTCCAGCGTGGTGTCCTCTGCGGTACAGAGGTCAATCCATTCGCCATGAACCTCCGGCAAGGCGTTTCCATGGGTGTTGATCTTCACGTTCATATTCAGTTCCTCCGATCATCCAAAAATTAAAACCACAGTTGCAACCTTTTACGACTTGGTTGCAACTAAGTCTTTGCCCGTTTGCAAAACTCTTTCGGTTTGACGAGCGGCCCGTCGTCCGGGCCAGCAGCCCAAACCTCTGCGTCCCGAATGTCCGTCCAGTTGCACCGCCAGTATTCCGCCGCGTTCATCAGGGCGCACAGGTTGGAGCTGTGCGGCACCACCACCGCGCCGTATTTCGGATGCACCACCCGCGACCGGCCCTTTGCGTTCCAGCGTGTCTCCCGCGCTCGCTTCATGCTCTCGTTATAGGTGAGCGTCCGTTCAGCGTCCATCGCGGCGTTCCTGTTCCCGGAGCCTGCGCAGCCATTCCGCATCCCGCTCCTGTCCGTAAAACGCATGGCCCAGCCAGCCGCCCAGCACCATCAGGGCCAGACCGGCAATGCCGCCCACAGAAATCACGGCCAAATCCTCCGACCCGCCGACGCACATTAAAAGGAGAAAGCCCAGCAGCCCGACCACGCCGCCGATGCTCTCCCGGATGTGCGCCAGCCTCCGCCGCCGCGTCACAGCTTCTCTCCGCCGGGCGCGGGCAGCGGCGTACCCTCTGGGGGAATACCAGCTCACCGATACACAGCCCCGGTCTTTTCTGATCTCACCATATACGGTTTTCATTGGTACGCCTCCTTACTCAGCGGGCCGCAGAACTTGCCGCCCGGCGCTGCTGGTAGTTGTGGAAGATTTTCTGCTGGGCCAGCTCCGCGCTGTACCCGGCGCGACCGTTGCTGTCCATCTCGCCGGTGTCGCCCCGCTTCAACTCGTTATAAATAGTAGACTGATGAACTTTCAGCCTCGCGGCGATCTCCGCCACACTCTTATCTTTGTTGTAGAGCGCTTCCAGCTCCATGCGGTCTTTCAGTGTCATGTGTCTTTTACCCAAGCCGCTCGTCCTCCTTTTTCGCCGCAATTTAGATAAAAAAATAAATGCGGGAAAACTCTTTTTGAGTTCTCTCGCATTTATTCTAATTATTCAGCGACGAAAATTCAAGTAGTAAATGCGCATAAATTTTTCATTCTATTTTTGTCTAATTT
>CAYLUV010000141.1:0-4947 GCA_964386955.1 uncultured Lachnospiraceae bacterium | reverse complement strand
AAAGAAAAAGGTGCTCATGGTATCGAAGAACGTGGTGTATACCGTATTCACCAGTTTGAAAAACAGGAAATGATTGTAGTATGTAAGCCAGAAGAGAGCATGGATTGGTACGATAAGATGTGGAAATACACCGTAGAGTTATTCCGTTCCTTAGACATTCCAGTTCGTACTTTAGAGTGCTGTTCCGGTGACCTTGCAGACTTAAAGGTAAAATCCTGTGACGTAGAAGCATGGTCTCCAAGACAGAAAAAATACTTCGAAGTAGGAAGCTGCTCTAACTTAGGAGATGCACAGGCAAGAAGACTTGGTATCCGTGTAAAAGGCGAAGACGGAAGCAAATATTTTGCTCATACATTAAACAACACTGTGGTAGCACCACCTAGAATGCTGATTGCCTTCTTAGAAAACAACTTACAGGCAGACGGCACAGTAAGAATTCCAGAAGCATTAAGACCATACATGGGTGGAAAAGAAGTTATCAAATAGTAAGAGGTTTTATGAGTATAATCACGACAGATTGTGGATTAAAGGAAGAAACTTTATATTGTCTTGTGGAAAACTATGCGAAGGAGCATGGGCTTTCTCAGACACTTTCGGTGTTGCCTTATGCTAGAAAGAAGCATGAGGGACAGTATCGAAAGGGAAAAGACAGATATCCGTATTTTTGCCACCCCCTCAAAGTGGCATGGCATGGGATCTGTATCGGAATTGAGGATGATGACGTCATCTCCGCAGCCCTTCTTCACGATGTGTGTGAGGATTGCGGTGTGGCACCGTCAGAGCTTCCGGTCAATGAAAGAACAAGACAGCTCGTTTTGATTCTCACCAGAGATTTTGAGGCGGAATCAAAGGCAAAAGAAAATGAAGAAGCCTACTATCAGCTAGTACTGACCAGCAAAGAGGCATTTATCATTAAGCTGTTGGATCGCTGCAACAACATTTCCGAGATGTCGGAGGGATTCACCGATGACAGACTGGCCCGTTACATTAGAAAGACAGAACAGTACGTCATTCCTATGATGGAAAAGGGACTGGTTTTATATCCAGAATATGAGAAAGAGATTTTTCTGATTCATTATCATATCACCAGCGTAATCAGTGCAGCAAAAAGAGCATTGGCATAACAAAAAAGCATATCTGCAAACCAGGTAGAAAATTCTTGGTTTGCGGATATGCTTTTCTTTTTGTGATTACATTGTGGCCAAAATAAAAAATTAATCGGTCTTTGGTGGATAAGACTATTTGTAAATACCGTTTACGGTGGTCAGGAAAAGTGCTTCTTTTCCAGCCAGAGATTCCTCGTGATAATTTTCTGGGAAAGTAACGCGAACTTCCACCTGATCCCCAGGGTGAGCGCCGATTAACTGTTCTTCAAAGTCATCGATGTAGCTGTTGGAGCCGATCACTAAGTCTGTTCCCATGCCGTTTGTATTGCCGCCGGCAAACTCTTCGCCATCTACATAACCGATGTAGTCGATATTTACAGTATCACCATCCGCTACCGTAAGATCAGCCTCGGTCTGGTAGGAAGGTGCTTCGGTGGTTGCTTCGGAGCTGTTGGAAGCGGTCGTTGTCGTTTCTGTCTCCGCTGCGGTAGTGGCTTCCTCTGCATTATTTTTGCTAAAGCCACCGATACCGATATAGAATAAGAGGAGTAGGAGAAGAATCGGAACACAGATGGTAAGTACCTTCTTAATCATGGTTTTCTGTGCTTCTTTTTTTCTTTCCTCCGCACGGCGCTGCTGTGCCATTTTCTTGTTTTCTTTCTTCATGTTGCTCTCCTTTTGCTGGTTTTTGGCAAATGAAAGGTTTCTTCATTTATCCCTTGTCCCATGATAATAAACAAATGTGCCTAATTTGTGACAAAATGCAAAAAATACAGCAGATAACGACAAGAAAATCATGTAAATATATGGAATATAAAAAATGTGTATGCTATAATATAGCAGATTGGATGCTTTATCCAAAAGAAAGTTGACATGGAATGGAGGGATTCGATGACGGATCAGGAATTAAAGAAACTAAACCGGAAAGATTTGTTGGAGATGCTGCTGGAACAGAGCAAAGAATTGGAAGAGACCAGAGAACGTCTGAAAGAGGCGGAAGAGAGATTGGAAGCCAGAGAGATTAAGATTGATAAGGCAGGTTCCATTGCGGAGGCAGCATTGCAGTTAAGCGGCATATTCGAGACGGCGCAGGCGGCATGTCAACAGTATACAGATAATATTCGAGAGCTGAGTGCGCGACAGGAGCGGGTCTGTGCAGAGGCGGAAGCAAAGAGCAAAGAGGCGGCTGAAAAGCTGGTGGCAGATGCCACAGCGGAAAGCGAGGAACTTCGTCGCACTGCGAAGGCCCAGTGCGAGGAATGGGAACGCATTACCACCGCCCGATGCGAGGAATTGCAGCGCACCACAGATACCCAGTGTGACGAGAAGATGCGCACCACAAAAGCAGAGTGTCAGGACATGGTGGAAAAAGCAAAAGCGGAGGCGGAAGCCTACTGGAATGAGGTACACGAGAAACTGGAGGCCTTTAGCAAACAGCACGAGAACCTGCAGTCTATCCTTTCTGCTATGATACAGCCAAAGCAGTAACAGGGTGAGGGTATGAAAGAAAAAAAGCCTTTGGAAATTCCAGAGATTAGTCAGCTGGAAGCGGAACTAAACCGAATGAAATATCGGTCACGCTACCGGGCGGTGCTTCGCAGCACCATCTACACCTTGATTGTGGTGGCAGCCGTGGCGGCTTTGGTGGCAACAATCTGGATGCCTGTGTTGCAGATCTATGGAACCTCCATGACCCCTACCTTGGGAGAGGGAGAAGTGGTGGTTTCGATCAAAGGGGCAGAGTTTAAACAGGGTGACTTGGTCGCCTTTTATCTGGGAAATAAAATTCTGGTAAAGCGGTGCATCGCAGGCCCCGGTCAATGGGTAAATATAGACCAGGAGGGCAATGTCTATGTGGACGGGGAACCCCTAGAGGAACCCTATCTTACAGAAAAAGCCTTGGGTGACTGTGACATCGAGATGCCTTATCAAGTGCCGGAAAATCGCTATTTTTGTATGGGTGATCATCGTAGCACTTCGGTGGATTCCCGAAGCACTTCGGTAGGGTGCATATCCGAAGAACAGGTGGTGGGAAAGATCGTATTTCGTGTCTGGCCATTGCCTCGATTTGGCGGTCTCAGATAGAAAATACCCGATAACACTACACACAATTGGTATCAAATGTATGGAGAGGAACAAAAAGGCAGTTCTCCGGTACATTTTATATAAAAAAAACAACACAAAAGAAAGGAAAGAAGAAATTATGAAACACGGAAAGAAACTTGTCAGCTTATTGCTGGCACTGGTGATGGTAATGGGATTGGCTGTTACAGCTTCCGCAGCGCAGGAAGGAACATTAACAGGTGGCTCTATTACGATTGACAACGCTGTAGAGGGTCAGACTTATGATGTATATCAGATTTTGTACATTGAAAGTTATAATGCAACAACTAGTGCTTATTCCTACAAAGCCAATAGTGCATGGAAAGAATGGCTGAAGAACCAGAGTACATATGTTGCATTTGATGAGCAAGAATATGTAACTTGGGTAAAAGATGCAGATGCAGCTGCGTTTGCTAAATTAGCTCAGGTTGAGGCAGCAAAAATGAGTGCAGATGCAACTGCAACTGCAGAAAGTACAACAGTAAAATTTGAGGGATTGAAATTAGGTTACTATCTGGTAGATACCACATTGGGAACACTTTGCTCTTTAGATACAACAAATCCTAATGTTACTATGAAAGAAAAAAATGCGGTTCCAACCAATGAAAAGACAGTGGAGGAAGATTCTACTGGAGATTATGGACCGACAAATGATGCAGATATCGGACAGACCGTTAATTTCAAAAGTACTATCACAGCACAGGCAGGTGCAGAAAATTATGTATTCCATGATAAGATGAGTGCTGGTTTGACTTTTGGCAGCGTTACAGGGATTACATTAAAGGGTGAACCAGTAGCTAAATCTAACTATACTGTGGAAACAACAGGTCTTACAGATGGTTGTACATTCGAAATAGTATTTAAAAAGGAATTCTGTGATACTCTTGGAAAAGATGATGAGATTGTGATTTCCTATACTGCTACATTAAATGAAAATGCGGTAGTTGGAACTAATGGTAACCCTAACGAAAGTAAATTAAGCTATGGTGACAGCAGTAATACAAAGTATACAACACCGAGTCAGACAATTACTTATACATGGGATATGGATGTTCTGAAATACACAAAAAATGGTGAGACTAAAACACCTTTAGCAGGTGCAAAATTTACACTCAGCAAAAATGAAAACGGTACGGATCCTATAAAATTAATTGCTGAAGGAAACAACGTTTATCGAGTTGCTAAAGATGGAGAAACAGGTAGTATTACTGAGATTACAACAGATGCAACAGGTGCTTTCAAAATTAAAGGATTAGATTCAGATAAATATTATTTAACAGAAACACAGGCTCCTGCTGGATACAATAAATTGAGCGGCCCAGTTGTTGTTGTAATTGAAGCGGATGGTACAGTCAAGGTTGATAATACACCTGTAGAAAAAGTAGAAGTTTTGAACCAAACCGGCACCGAACTCCCATCCACCGGTGGTATCGGTACTACAATCTTCTATGTGATCGGTGGTATCCTTGTACTTGGCGCAGCAGTGCTCTTAGTTACAAGAAAACGCATGGACGCATAGTTTGAAATTTAGCTTACCATTATTTGCTGCAGCCGGGAGAAATCTCGGTTTGCAGCAGTAAGGAGAACCTTACATGAAGAAGAAAAATAAGAACAATTTCATAAATATTATATTGGTCCTTGTGCTTCTTGTAGGGCTGTCCTTACTGCTGTATCCTACAGTGAGTGATTATTGGAACTCCTTTCATCAGACCCAGGCGATTACCAATTATGCAGAGAA
>CAYLUV010000140.1:0-4969 GCA_964386955.1 uncultured Lachnospiraceae bacterium | reverse complement strand
TCCTTCTGCAGTTTCGCCAGTTCTTCTACCGTCTTTTTCCCATCAATCTGGGGCCAGATGTAGCTTCCCTGGGTATCTAAATGTACGTTCATATATTTCGGTCTATGGAAAAATCTCTGGGCAATGCGATTGTAGAAACCTTTGTTTTCCACTTTCAGCACTACCAAGTCTTTCTCGTCCACATACCACTCCAAGTTTTTATCTTTCTCTGGAATGAGATCCAGATAATTTATTTCTTGTGTTTTATTTTTCTTCATTGTTTTTCTTACCAATCGCAAACTTCACAAGGCAAAGAATCATAACAGCCAACAGTACAAGGCCACCAATGTTTCCAAAGTTTACGCTTCCGGATAAGTCCATATTTAAACCAAATACAGCACAGATAGCCAGTAAGATACCGATGAGACCTTCTCCGGCGATCATTCCGGCACTGAATAAGGTACCGTTGGTTGACTGCTGTTCTTTTACTTCGTCAGATACGTTTTTACGAAGATCCATAAGACCTCTTACGATACCACCAATCATAATGGTTGCATTTAAGTAGATTGGAAGGTAAAGACCGATGGCAAATGGCATAACTGGAACCTGTAAGATTTCCAGACCAAGCGCTAAGAATACACCGATAAATACCAGGTTCCATGGAAGGTTTCCGCCCATGATACCCTCTACGATCATTTTCATCAGAGATGCCTGTGGTGCTGGAACTTCTGCTCCGCCGTATCCCCATGCTGCATTTAAGAGGTAAAGCACACCACCGATGGCAAGAGCTGCGGCAATAACACCTAAAAGCTCACCAATCTGCTGTTTTGCTGGTGTGGAACCAAGGATATAACCAGTTTTTAAGTCCTGAGAAGTATCTCCTGCAATGGCTGCCACGATACAGATAACAGAACCTACGGCGATAGCTGCTGTCATTCCGGCGATACCGGTCTGACCAGAAGCCTTAAATGTCATGGTAGCGATCAAAAGTGTAGCAATCGCCATACCGGAAACTGGGTTGTTGGAACTTCCTACCAGACCTACCATACGAGCAGATACTGTGGCAAAGAAGAAGCCAAATACAACGATCAGCGCTGCACCAATCAGGTTTACTGGAATGGCTGGTACTAACCAGATAATAAATACCATAGCCACAACGCCTGCCAGAATAAAGCTCATTGGAAGATCTTTTGCGGTACGCTCTGTGCTGGTATTCTTTCCATTTTTCAGTGCTTTCATGGAATCACGGAACGTAGTAATGATCAGTGGTAAGGATTTAATCAGGGAAATGATACCTCCTGTTGCGATTGCTCCCGCACCGATGTATTTTACATAATTGTCCCAGATAGCCGCTGCGCCGCCTCCTGCATAAAGCTGAGAGATGGTTACCCCTGCTTCTGCCGGATATAACCATGTATCTGGTCCAAAGAGGCAGATTAGAGGAATGATTACCATCCATCCTACCAAGGATCCCACAAACATATAAGAAGAAATCTTAGGTCCTACGATATAACCAACACTTAAAAGAGCCGGATATACTTCCACACCGATTTCTCCCTTGAAGGATTTGAATGCTGCGCATACATCTGCTGGGATTACTTTAATTCCGTCTACTAAGAATTTAAAGAATGCTGCAAATCCCATACCGGAGAATACGGTGGAAGCGTTGGCGCCTCCTTCTTCTCCTGCAAGAAGTACATCTGCACAGGCAGTTCCTTCTGGATATAATAAGGTAGCGTGTTCTTTTACAATAAGAGCATTTCGAAGAGGTACCATGAATAATATACCCAGTACACCACCGCAAAGAGCGATGAGCGTAATCTCTATCAGACTTGGCATATCACACAGTCCTTCCTCCGCCCAGAGGAATAAAGCTGGCATAGTGAAAATAGCACCTGCCGCTAAGGACTCTCCCGCAGAACCAATGGTCTGCACCATGTTACTTTCTAAGATGGAGTTTCTTTTCATGATCACGCGGATCACACCCATGGAAATAACGGCTGCTGGAATGGATGCGGATACTGTCATACCAACACGAAGTCCTAAGTAGGCATTCGCTGCACCAAATACTACCGCCAAAAAGATTCCCATGAGAACAGATGTTACTGTAAGTTCCGGCATGACTTTGCTTGCCGGTACATAAGGTTTGAATTCTTTTTCGTTCATCATTATGTTCCTTTCTAATATTCTTTATTTTATAGCACCACCACAGTATGGATGCTGTCAGGGCTTGTGTTCTTTCCTGCTGCATTTTTCTTTTGCCCTACACCATTTTAACGTATAGAAGTGCAAACACAGACCTCCATTGTACATTATTTAACAAGTAAGTGCAAGTTTTTTCTTTTATTTTTCTCCAAAAATAACAAAATCAAAAACTTATGCGATTTATGATTTACAAGAAAAAAAAGTTCTGCTATACTACGAAAGTAAGAAGGTGGGTCCAGTTGTCCACACATATCTTACGAAAGATGTTGTAACTGGATACTTTTTTTATGGATTTTTCCAGTGAGTATCCTTATATTTAGCACAATATATGTTAAGGAGTGAATATATATGAGTCGTATGATCGGCACCGTATCAAGAGGTCTTCGTGCCCCAATCATCCGTCAGGGGGATGATATTGTAGAAATCGTAACTAATTCTGTTTTAGAAGCATCCAAAGATGGCGGCTTCGATGTACAGGATCGTGACATCGTTTGTATGACAGAGGCTATCGTTGCTCGTGCACAGGGCAATTATGCATCTGTAGATGACATTGCAGAAGATGTAAGAAATAAATTCGGCGGCGAGACCGTTGGTGTTATCCTTCCAATCTTAAGCCGTAACCGTTTTGCTATCTGCCTTCGCGGATTTGCAAGAGGCGCTAAGAAGATCGTGTTAATGTTATCTTACCCATCTGATGAAGTAGGTAACCACTTAGTAAGCCTTGATCTTTTAGATGAGAAGGGTGTAAATCCTTACACAGATGTTCTTACATTAGACAAATATCGTGAACTTTTCGGATATGAAAAACACACTTTCACAGGTGTTGACTATGTAGAATATTATGAATCTGTTATCAGAGAAGAAGGCGCAGATGTTGAGATCATCTTCGCTAACGACCCTCGTGCCGTTCTTGACTATACAAAGAATGTATTAAACTGTGACATTCACACACGTGCCCGCACAAAACGTTTATTAAAAGCTGCTGGTGCTGAGATCGTATACGGTATGGACGAGATTTTAAACGCTCCAGTAAACGGAAGCGGATGCAATGAAAACTATGGTCTTTTAGGTTCCAACAAAGCAACTGAAGATCAGGTTAAATTATTCCCTCGCGATTGCCAGCCTATCGTAGATGCTATCCAGGCTCGTCTTTTAGAAGAGACAGGAAAACATGTAGAAGTTATGGTATACGGCGATGGCGCTTTCAAAGATCCAGTAGGAAAGATTTGGGAGCTTGCAGACCCTGTTGTTTCTCCTGCTTACACAGCAGGCTTAGAAGGACAGCCTAACGAATTAAAATTAAAATATCTGGCAGACAACGATTTTGCTGACCTTTCCGGTGAAGCATTAAAGGATGCCATCAAAGAACAGATTACAAAGAAAGATGCCAACTTAGTTGGACAGATGGTTTCCGAAGGAACTACTCCTCGTCGTCTCACTGACTTAATCGGTTCCCTCTGTGACTTAACATCTGGTTCTGGTGACAAAGGTACTCCTATCGTTTATATCCAGGGATATTTCGATAACTACACAACAGAATAGTAACTCACTTGCCGACCGTTTTTGCGGTCGGCTTTCTTTTTGCCATGACATAGCTATACCATCCACCCAGTGGACAGATACGATACTTGCATGGCTAAATCGCTCTCTTTTGTTAGCACTCATTCGAAATGAGTGCTAATTTTTTCTTGACATTTCAGAAGAACCGTACTATCATATCATATAGTTATTCGATAGTTTACAACCAAATGGTTTATTTTTAAACAAAAAAAGGAGTGTATGTAACATGAAACAGGGAAGTTTATCCATTAACAGTGAAAATATTTTTCCAATTATTAAAAAATGGTTGTATTCCGACCATGACATTTTCTATCGTGAATTAATCTCCAACGCATGCGATGCGGTAACAAAACTGAGAAAGTTAGAGCTGATGGGAGAATTCGAAGCACCAGAAGACAACAAATACCGTGTAGACGTTGTAGTAAGCCCAGAAGAAAAGACCATCAAGATTATTGATAATGGTATCGGTATGACCGCTGAGGAAGTGGAGAAATACATTACACAGATTGCCTTCTCCGGCGCAGAAGCCTTTCTTGAGAATTATAAAGACAAGACAGATAAAGATCAGATCATCGGACACTTTGGACTTGGTTTCTACTCCGCTTTTATGGTAGCTGAGAAAGTAACCATCGAGACCCTCTCCTATCAGCCTGGTGCAAAGGCAGTATATTGGGAATGTGACGGCGGCACAGAATATTCCATGGAAGAATCCGACAGAGAATGCCGCGGTACAGAGATTACTCTCTATCTGAATGAGGATAGCTATGAATTTTCCAACGAATGGCGTGCAAGAGAAGTCATTGGAAAATACTGTAACTTCATGCCAGTTGAGATTTACTTTACCAATGCCGATGCAAAGAAGGAAGAGGAAGAAAAAGCTAAAGAAGACATTCCAGAAGTAATTGATGCAGAGGAAACCTTCGAAGAGATGGATGATGCTTCTAAGGATGCCGCAACAGAAGAAAATACTGTGGATGCTTCCGAGGAGGAAGAAGAAACAGAAGACCCAATCAACGATCCTCATCCACTTTGGACCAAACATCCAAATGAATGTACCGAGGAAGAATACAAAGAATTTTACCGCACTGTATTCCAGGACTACAAGGAACCTTTATTCTGGATCCATCTGAATATGGACTATCCATTTAACTTAAAAGGTATCCTCTACTTCCCTAAGATCAACAACCAGTACGAATCCATCGAGGGAACCATCAAACTGTACAAC
>CAYLUV010000139.1:0-5077 GCA_964386955.1 uncultured Lachnospiraceae bacterium | reverse complement strand
TAGTAAAAGGTGGACGTAACATGAGATTTGCAGCTCTTGTAGTTGTAGGTGACAACAACGGACACGTTGGTGCTGGTTTAGGTAAAGCCGCTGAAGTTCCAGAAGCAATTCGCAAAGGAAAAGAAGATGCTATTAAACATTTAGTTAACGTACCTATGGACGAAGTAGGAAGTATCCCACACGACTTCACAGGTAAATTCGGAAGTGCATCCGTATTATTAAAGAAATCCCCAGAAGGTACAGGTATCATCGCTGGTGGTCCATCCCGTGCGGTACTTGAACTTGCAGGATATAAAAACATTCGTTCTAAATCCTTAGGTTCTAACAACAAACAGAACGTTGTTCTTGCTACAATCGAAGGATTAAAAGCAATGAAAACTCCAGAAGAAGTAGCTGCACTTCGCGGAAAATCTGTAGAAGAGATTCTCGGATAGTCTAGGATAGGAGGAAGATAAAATGGCAGATAAATTAAGAATCACATTAGTTAAATCACCTATCGGTGCAGTACCAAAACACAAAGCTACAGTAGAAGCTTTAGGTTTAAAGAAATTACACAAAACAGTAGAATTACCAGATAACGATGCTGTAAGAGGCATGATCTGGCATGTTAAACACTTAGTAAAAGTGGAAGAAATCTAATAAGGAGGTTGCGCACGATGGAATTATCAAATTTACGTCCTGCAGAAGGTTCCAAACACAGCAACGAGTTCAGAAGAGGTCGTGGCCATGGTTCAGGAAACGGTAAAACAGCAGGTAAAGGACATAAAGGACAGAAAGCACGTTCCGGCGGTGGTGTAAGACCAGGTTTTGAAGGTGGCCAGATGCCTTTATACAGAAGACTTCCTAAGAGAGGCTTCACTTGCAGAAATTCTAAAACAATCATCGGTATCAATGTAGCTGCATTAGAAAGATTCGAAGCAGACAGCGTTGTAACTGTTGAAACATTAATCGAAGCTGGAATCGTTAAGAATCCACGCGACGGTGTTAAAATCCTTGGAAATGGAGAGTTAAGCAAAAAGCTTACAGTTAGAGTAAACGCTTACAGTGAAGGAGCGAAAGCTAAAATTGAAGCAGCTGGCGGAATTGCTGAGGTGATCTAGTTATGTTTGAGACCCTAAAAAATGCTCTCAAAATCAAAGACATTAGAAAGAAATTAGGGTTTACATTCTTCATTATGGTTATCGTAAGACTCGGTTGTCAATTACCTATTCCAGGTATTGACACCGCGCAGGTATCTGCATATTTACAGCAGACATTAGGAGATTCATTTAGTCTCTTAAACTCCTTTACCGGAGGCTCTTTCCTGAGCATGTCTCTTTTTGCACTGAATGTAAGTCCATACATTACAGCATCCATTATTATGCAGCTCCTTACCATTGCAATTCCTGCACTGGAAGAAATGCACAACGATGGAGAAGAAGGAAAGAAGAAGATGGCTAAGATCACGAGATATGTGACAATTGCTCTTGCAATCTTAGAAGCAACAGGAATTGCCATCGGCTTCGGAAATCAGGGACTTCTTGGCGCAGATTACTCAAAGATGACTATCGTGATCATGGTAGCTGCTTTAGTGGCAGGTGCATCCATGGTTATGTGGTTAGGAGAAAGAATCACAGAAAAGGGTGTTGGAAACGGCATCTCTATCATTCTCCTTATTAACATCGTATCTAGAATGCCAAATGACTTTTATGGTCTCTATCAGAAATTCATACAGGATAAGCAGATTGGTGATATGGTAATCGCAGCTGTAGTTATTCTTGCAGTATTACTGGGAACTGTTGTTTTAACTATCCTTTTACAGGATGCAGAAAGAAGAATTCCTGTACAGTACTCTAAGAAATTACAGGGCAGAAAAATGGTAGGAGGACAGTCCACTCATATTCCTTTAAAAGTGAATACAGCGGGCGTTATCCCAATCATCTTTGCATCTTCCTTATTACAGTTTCCGCTTATTATCAGCCAGTTCTTCACTGTAGATGCAAGCTCTACAGCAGGCAAGATTATCGCTTGTCTGAACCAGGGTAACTGGTGTGATCCGGAAAACCCAGCGCGTTCCGTAGGGTTACTTGTATACATCGTTCTTTGCGTGTTATTTGCATATTTCTATACTTCAATTACATTCAATCCAATTGAAGTATCCAATAACATGAAGAAAAACGGTGGATTTATTCCAGGTATTCGTCCTGGCAGACCAACTACAGACTATCTGAACAAAATTTTGAACTCCATTATCTTTATTGGGGCAGTAGGACTTGTCATTGTGGCAGTAATTCCTATTTTCTTCAGTGGTGTATTTGGGGCTGATGTTTCCTTCGGTGGAACATCCTTAATCATTGTTGTAGGTGTTGTTCTTGAAACAATCCAACAGATAGAATCTCAGATGCTGGTACGTCATTATTCCGGATTTTTGAGTGAGTAAATGAAAGGGGCTGCTGGAGAAGAGAAAACTTTTCTTTTCTCCGGGAGCCTTTTTGTGTATAATATAATAATGGTAGCTTCTGTTTTATCACAGAAGAAGATGGGCATAGTTGATATAGAAGCCCGATAGATCATTGTTCATATAATTTAAGGAGGAAAAGAATTATGATTATCGTTTTTCTAGGAGCACCCGGAGCAGGAAAAGGAACACAGGCGAAAATCATTTCTAAAAAGTACCGTCTCCCACATATCTCAACTGGCGATATGTTCCGTGCCAACATCGGAGCAAAAACAGAACTTGGATTAAAGGCAAAAGCTTTTATTGACAAGGGAGACTTAGTGCCAGATGAGCTTGTAATTGAAATGTTACTGGATCGTATTAAACATGGCGATTGCTACAAGGGATATATTTTAGATGGTTTCCCAAGAACAATCCCACAGGCAAAGGCATTGGATAAGGCTCTTCATGACAGAGGAGATCGTATTGAATATGCCATTGACGTAGATGTACCAGATGAATTTATTGTAAAGAGAATGTCTGGCCGCCGCGCATGTTCTTTATGCGGGGCAATTTATAACTTGGATTTCAATCCAACAAAGCAGGAAGGTATCTGTGACAAATGTCACGGAAGACTGATTCTGCGTGATGATGATAAACCAGAAACCGTTGCAAAACGTCTGGTGGTTTATCATGAAAGAACAAAGCCAATCGCAGACTATTATGATCTGCAGCACGCGCTTTACAAAGTGGATGGTACACAGGAAATCGACAAGGTAACAGAAGAAATTGTTCAGATTTTAGGAGAAGAATAAAAATGGCGATTTCAATCAAATCCACGAGAGAAATTGAATTGATGAAAGAAGCAGGAAAAATCCTGGCCATTACCCATGAAGAGCTTGGAAAAGCTCTTCGTCCGGGAATGTCCACTTTTGAGATTGACAAGCTTGGCGAGGAAATTATCAGAAGCTATGGATGTATCCCTTCTTTCCTTAACTATAATGGATATCCAGCCTCTATCTGCGTATCAGTTAATGATGAGGTAGTACATGGTATCCCTTCCAAGAAGAATTTCATCAAGGAGGGTGATATTGTAAGCCTTGACGCAGGTGTTATTTATAAAGGATACCATTCTGATGCAGCAAGAACACACGCCATCGGAACAGTTTCCCCAGAAGCAGAGAAGCTCATTCGAGTGACAAAGGAATGTTTCTTTGAGGGAATCAAAGTTGTAAAAGAAGGTGTACACTTAAATGATGTGGCAAGAGCCATTCAGACTCATGCAGAGAGCAATGGTTTTTCTGTAGTAAGAGATCTAGTTGGACATGGAATTGGCCGCAATCTTCATGAGGATCCACAGATTCCAAACTTTGTACAAAAGAGAAGAGGGGTACGGCTTCAGGCAGGTATGACACTGGCGATTGAGCCTATGATCAATGCAGGTAAATACAGCGTTAGATGGTTAGATGACGATTGGACAGTTGTAACAGAAGACGGGTCTTTATCCGCTCACTATGAAAATACAGTGCTCGTAACAAAAGAGGGCTGTGAGCTTCTGTCCGTACGATAGGTGATACTATGGTGGAATATAAAAAAGGTTATTTTGCCAGATCCATTGCCGGTCATGATAAAGGGAAACTCTATATTATAATAGAAGGAACCAAGGAGACCGGTCATGATGATTTTGTTTATCTGACAGATGGGGAATTAAAACTGATTGACCATCCAAAGAAAAAGAAGATAAAACACATACAGGTGATTAAAATTTCTGATCCGGCGATTGAAAGTAAAATCCTTGAGGGACAGGAACTTAGGAACGAAGATATAAAAAGAGCTATAAAGGCATATGCTAAAAGATAGAGGAAAAGGAGAAAAGAAATGTCTAAATCAGATGTAATTGAAGTAGAAGGCGTTGTAGTGGAAAAACTTCCAAACGCAATGTTCAAAGTAGAATTAGAAAATGGCCATCAGGTACTTGGTCATATCAGTGGAAAGCTTAGAATGAATTTCATCAAAATTCTTCCAGGCGACAAGGTAACAATCGAATTATCCCCATACGATTTAACAAAAGGAAGAATTGTTTGGAGAGATAAATAAAAAAGTGCTTGCATTTAAGAACCTTAGGTGCTATACTATCATAGTCTAAGCGTTTTTGAAAGGAGAGATTAAGATGAAAGTTAGAGCATCCGTAAAACCAATTTGCGAAAAATGCAAAATTATCAAAAGAAAAGGCTCTATTAGAGTAATCTGTGAAAACCCAAAACACAAACAGCGCCAGGGATAATATAGTTTTAATATAGATAAACCATATTTGATCAGGGAATTTTGCCCTGTGTCTAGGCTCACAGAGTTTTTTGCCAGTTGATGCAAAAAACTATTGACTTTTGTGATACCCTCGTGTATATTGGATGGGTATGAGTTTTCAACGAAGACAGCAAAATAAGTGAAGCGGCTGAGCTTGAACCACCAGGATGGGTTGTTCGGGCATTTACTTATGTATTTAACAAAATTTTGAATTTAAAGAAGAATGAAACAGACGAAAAGAGAGGTTACCGTCATAATTTACCTTGAATTTTGTCTTGACGCAATTATTAGTGGAGGTGCACAAATGGCTCGTATTTCAGGAGTTGACTTACCAAGAGAAAAACGTGTTGAGATCGG
>CAYLUV010000138.1:0-5121 GCA_964386955.1 uncultured Lachnospiraceae bacterium | reverse complement strand
GGAATGGTGGGAAATATACATATTACGCCGGGAGCCTGTCAGTTGGAAGTAAAGCCAGATGCAGACGGAGAGGAACGAGTCATCCAAATGGAATCCTTATTAAATCTGGATATGAAGGGATACGAGGAGGAGAAGGCATCCTTTTTGGAGGATATGTATCGACCGGGTTATGAGGTGACACCAGAGTACAGTCCATTTTTATATGAAAACTTGATTGTAAAGAACAATGCCAAAACGAAAGTAAACCGCAGATTCCGTTTGGAGGGTATGAAAAAACGGATTTTACAGTTGGTCCATGTGGATGGCAGTGTGAAAATCGATGAGATGGACCGGCGAGAGGACGGCATTTATGTGGAAGGTGTGGTGATGGCGGAGCTTTTGATGATTACAGATGAGGATCGGAATCCTCTGTATGGCACTACGGAGATTCTGCCATTTTCCCATTTTGTGGAGACAAAAAATCTGAGGGAGGAGGATGCCTTTGAGATGGAAGCATTTTTAGACCAGATTTATGGCACCGTATTGGATGGGGATGAGATTGAGATTAAGACCCTAGTGAGTCTTGATACCATCGCTTTTTCGAAAAAAGAGGGAAAGGTGATCACCGATGCCAGGGAAGAAGCCTTCGACTATGAAAAAATGAAGGCGATTCCTGGGGTTGCCGTGTACATTGCGGAGAGGGAGGAGCCAGTCTGGAATGTAGGAAAATGCTACGGCGCTTCCGTAGAATACATCAAAAAATTAAATCAGATGGAGTCTGACACATTGCAGGAAGGACAAAAGGTTTTAATTGTAAAAAAAGTAAGACAGTTACTTTAGAGGAGGGCAAATTTGCTTGCATTTTAGGCTAAAATGTTTATAATAAATTGTATACAAGATACACGAGGTAAAGACATGAGACAGATAGTAATGAAAGCGTATGCCAAGATCAATCTGGGTCTTGATGTACTGCGAAGAAGAGAAGACGGATACCATGATCTGCGAATGATTATGCAGAACATTGATCTGTGGGATGAACTTACCCTGAAGAAACTGGGGAAAAAGGATGAGATCGTATTAAACTCCAACGTGGGTTATCTTCCGAACAACGACAGCAATCTGGTTTATCGGGCGATTCATTTGATGAAGACAGAATTTAATATTACTACCGGCATTAAGGCGGATTTGGAGAAGAGAATTCCCATTGCAGCGGGCATGGCTGGTGGAAGCACTGATGCGGCAGCGGCACTGATGGGGATGAATCGTCTCTTTGATCTGAAGTTGTCCCAGCAGGAATTGATGGATTTAGGTGTGAAACTTGGGGCAGATGTTCCTTATTGTATTATGGGAGGTACCGCTCTTTCTGAGGGAATTGGAGAGATTTTAACACCGCTGGCACCTATGCCAGATTGTTATCTTCTGATTGCAAAACCGGGAATTAGTGTTTCCACAAGATTTGTGTATGAGAATCTGGAGATTGATAAGCTTCCATACCATCCAGATATTGATGGCATGATGAAGAGTATAGAAGATGATGATTTGGAAGGTATCGCAAGTCGCCTGTCCAACGTTTTGGAGACTGTGACCGAGAAGAAATATCCGATTATTACAAAGATAAAAGATACCATGCGAGAAGCGGGTGCGATGAATGCACTGATGAGTGGAAGCGGTCCGACCGTATACGGTATTTTCACTGACAAGAAGACAGCCATGGCAGCTCTGGCGAAGGTGCGGGAGATTGAGATGGTACGCAATTCTTATGTGGTGAAACCGGTGCAGCCAAAAAGATCATAATTGCCGAGGGAGAAGGACGGAAAATTGACACAGCAGGCGATGATGAGAGATAGTTTAAGGGAAATAACAAAGGAATTGTAACATGAAAGACAGATGGAACTTGAATATGAATGAGTATTTGCCTCTTCGGGATGTTGTGTTTCAAACCCTGCGACAGGCTATTATCACGGGAGAGTTTGCGCCGGGAGAACGTCTCATGGAGATTACACTGGCGGAGCGTCTGGGTGTAAGCCGTACTCCAGTCAGGGAAGCAATCCGCAAACTGGAATTGGAAGGCCTTGTGGTGATGATTCCAAGAAAGGGCGCAGAGGTTGCTAAGATTACAGAAGAGAGGCTGCGGGATGTGTTGGAGGTGCGCTGTGCACTGGAAGAATTGTCTGCTACCCTTGCCTGTCAGAGGATTGACGAGGAAGGGAAGGAACGACTGGCTGCCTGCCATGCTGCCTTTGTAAGAGCAGTGAAGATGGGAGATGCTTTGGAGATTGCTAATCAGGATGAAGCCTTCCATGAGTGCATTTTTGAGCAGACGAGAAATGACAGACTGCTTCAGATCATTCACAACTTAAAGGAACAGATGTATCGTTATCGCATGGAGTATGTAAAGGATGCCAGCTACCGGGAAGAACTGGTGGCGGAGCATGAGAAGCTTTTGGAAGCGATTTTAAGTGGAGATACTCAGACTGCCACAGAAGTGATGAGACACCATATTCACAATCAGGAGACGATGATCTTGAATCATATTAGAGCAAATAAAGAATAATTTTGATTTTGTGAAAGCAATCCCTTGACAGGGGTTGCTTTTTATGTTAAGATTGGAAACTGTACTATTGTGGGTTGCTACGCCCTGGGATTTTTTGGGGAGGCAGCAAAATCCACATTTATATATAGAAGTAACAAGACAATGAAGCAACAAGATCAAGATTCAAGGGGTGAAAACGTCGATGGATAAGAATAAAATACGTCCGGTGAATATGGGCAAAAGCATGAGAATGAGTTATGCAGGGCAGAATGACGTACTTGAGATGCCAAATTTAATTGAAGTACAGAAAAATTCCTATCAGTGGTTCTTAGACGAAGGCTTGAAGGAAGTATTTGCCGATATTTCTCCAATTACCGATTACAGCGGACAGTTAAGTTTGGAATTTGTAGACTTCGTTCTTTGTGAGGATGATGTAAAGTACTCTATCGAAGAATGTAGAGAGCGTGATGCTACTTTTGCAGCACCATTAAAGGTAAAAGTAAGACTTCACAATAGAGAAACAGGAGAGATCAACCAGCATGATATCTTCATGGGTGATCTTCCACTGATGACAGCAACAGGTACATTCGTAATTAACGGTGCAGAACGTGTTATCGTAAGTCAGTTAGTTCGTTCTCCTGGTATTTACTATGGTATTGGTCATGACAAGATTGGTAAGAGATTATTTACCAGTACAGTAATCCCAAACCGTGGTGCATGGTTAGAATATGAAACAGATTCTAACGACGTATTCTATGTACGTGTTGACAGAACTAGAAAAGTGCCTATCACTGTATTGATCCGTACACTTGGTATCGGAACAAACGCAGAAATTATAGAATTATTTGGCGAAGAACCTAAGATTCTTGCAAGTTTTGAGAAGGACCAGTCCGACAACTATCAGGATGGTCTCTTAGAGCTTTACAAGAAGATCAGACCAGGTGAGCCACTGTCCGTAGACAGCGCAGAAAGCCTGATCAACAGCATGTTCTTCGACGCTAGAAGATATGACCTTGCGAAAGTAGGTCGTTACAAATTTAATAAGAAACTTGCTCTGAAAAACAGAATCGCAGGCTTTGCTCTGGCAGAGGACGTAATTGATCAGACAACAGGTGAAATTCTTGCAGAAGCAGGAACAAAAGTAGACGCAGAATTAGCAGATAAGATCCAGGATGCAGCTGTTCCATCTGTAATGGTACAGACAGAAGAAAGAAATGTAAAAGTTCTTTCTAATATGATGGTAGATCTTGCAGCTCATGTTGATGTAGATCCTGCAGAATTAGGCGTAACTGAATTAGTATACTACCCTGTCTTACAGACAATCCTTGAAGAACATGAGGATCTTGAAGAAATCAAAGCGGCTATCAAGAAGAATATCTCAGAGCTGATTCCAAAGCATATTACTAAGGAAGATATTTTAGCTTCCATTAACTACAATATTCATTTGGAATACGGCATCGGCAGCTCCGATGATATCGACCACTTAGGAAATAGACGTATCAGAGCCGTTGGTGAATTGTTGCAGAATCAATATAGAATTGGTCTTTCCAGAATGGAAAGAGTGGTAAGAGAAAGAATGTCCACACAGGATATCGAGACAATCTCTCCACAGTCACTTATTAACATTAAGCCTGTTACCGCAGCGGTAAAAGAATTCTTCGGAAGTTCTCAGTTGTCTCAGTTCATGGATCAGCACAATCCACTTTCTGAGCTGACTCATAAGAGACGTCTTTCCGCATTGGGACCTGGTGGTCTTTCCAGAGATCGTGCCGGATTCGAGGTTCGAGATGTACATTATTCGCACTATGGCCGTATGTGCCCGATTGAGACCCCTGAGGGACCGAACATCGGTCTGATCAACTCTTTGGCTACTTACGCAAGAATCAACGAATACGGCTTCATTGAAGCTCCATATCGTGTACTTGATAAGACAGATCCAAAGAACCCAGTCGTAACAGACGAAGTTGTATATCTTACAGCAGATGAAGAAGATAACTATAGAGTAGCACAGGCCAACGAACCATTAGATGAAGAAGGCCATTTCGTTCACAAGAGCGTTTCCGGTAGATACCGTGAAGAGACAACCGAGTTCCCTCGTAACCGAGTAGACCTCATGGACGTTTCTCCTAAGATGGTATTCTCCGTTGCTACAAGTATGATTCCTTTCCTGGAAAACGACGATGCGAACCGTGCCCTCATGGGATCTAACATGCAGCGTCAGGCAGTACCTCTTTTGAAAACAGAGGCTCCAGTTGTTGGTACAGGTATGGAAGCAAAAGCAGCCCGTGACTCAGGTGTATGTATCCTTGCAACACACGATGGTGTGGTAGAGCGTTCTACAAGTAAGGAAATCATCGTAAGAAGACCGGACGGCGTAAAAGATACTTACCATGTTATCAAATTCTCCAGAAGCAACCAGGGTAACTGTATGAACCAGCGTCCAATCGTTAATGTAGGCGATGAAGTAAAAGCTGGTGACGTACTGGCAGACGGTGCTTCCACAAGCAATGGAGAGATGGCTCTTGGTAAGAACCCACTCATCGGATTTATGACTTGGGAAGGTTATAACTACGAGGATGCGGTATTATTAAGTGAAAGACTGGTACAGG
>CAYLUV010000137.1:0-5180 GCA_964386955.1 uncultured Lachnospiraceae bacterium | reverse complement strand
TGAAGGTGGACGTACTGTAGGTTCAGGTAGAGTTGCTACAATCATCGAGTAATTTCATTACATCGGTTGATTGTTCATACAATACGAAAGTCTATATTGCCGCAGAAACTTCGGTTTCTGCGGCTTTTTTCGTGTCTTGGAATAGAAGAAATGAAGATTCTATTATCATAATCCTCTCAATTGTGTTATAGTGAAAAGAAAAAAGGAGCAAAATAATGCAAGCTTTAACCTATATAGAACCGGGAAGATTCGCTCTAATGGAAAAAGAGAAACCAGTGTTATTGGAGGCGAAGGACGCCATAGTGAAAGTGACACTGGGATCTATTTGCAGCAGTGACCTTCATATCAAACATGGTTCAGTGCCAAGGGCTGTGCCAGGAATCACAGTGGGACATGAGATGGTCGGTATTGTGGAACAAGTGGGAAGTGATGTGAAAACGGTAGTGCCGGGAGATAGAGTTACCGTGAATGTGGAAACATTTTGTGGAGAATGTTTTTTTTGTAAGCAAGGATTTGTGAATAATTGTACCGATTCCAATGGCGGTTGGGCGTTAGGATGCCGAATTGATGGAGGTCAGGCAGAGTATGTCCGCGTGCCTTATGCTGATCAAGGGCTAAACAAGATACCAGATGCTGTCACAGATGAACAAGCATTATTTGTAGGGGATGTGTTGGCAACGGGGTATTGGGCAGCTCGCATTTCTGAGATAAAGGAAGAAGATACTGTTTTAATCCTTGGAGCAGGTCCTACGGGAATTTGCACTTTGCTCTGTGTAATGCTAAAAAAACCACAGAGAATTATCGTATGTGAAAAAGAGGAAGAAAGAATCGCATTTATCAGGGAACATTATCCGGAAGTATTAGTTTGTACACCAGAGGAATGTGAGAAAGTTACAGCGGAACATAGTCTTCATGGCGGTGCAGATGTGGTATTGGAAGTAGCAGGTGGGAAAGATACTTTCTCTCTTGCATGGAAATGTGCCCGTCCCAATGCGGTTGTCACCGTTGTAGCCCTGTATGATGAACCGCAAACTTTGCCATTGCCAGAAATGTATGGAAAAAACCTTACATTTAAGACAGGTGGCGTGGATGGATGCGACTGTAAGGAGATCTTACATCTCATTGAAGAAGGAAAAATTGATACGACACCGCTAATCACCCATCGTTTTCCACTGAACGAAATAGAAAAAGCCTATGAAATTTTTGAAAATCGATTGGATGGGGTGATTAAAATAGCTATTACTCCACAGGAGGAAGAAAAATGAAAAAAATATTAATCGTTGTTGATATGCAAAAAGATTTTGTCGATGGAGCTCTTGGTACCAAGGAAGCTGTTTCTATTGTAGATTGTGTGGTAGAAAAAATAGAAAACTTCGATGGGGATATTATTGTCACTTATGATACCCACCAAGAAAATTATATGGATACCCAAGAGGGGAAAAATCTTCCTGTTCCTCACTGCATCAAGGGAACAGAAGGATGGGAGTTAGATCAGAAGGTGCAGGAAGCATTACATAAAAAGAAATGTAAAATCATAGAAAAGCCAACCTTTGGAGCTGTGGAATTGCCGGAATATATGAAAGCCACATACGATTCTTCTGAAATTTCCATAGAATTGATTGGGCTATGTACGGATATTTGTGTGGTATCCAATGCCCTGTTATTGAAGGCTCATTTTGTGGAAACAGAAATTAGCGTGGATGCCAGTTGCTGTGCAGGAGTGACACCGGAGAGTCACAAGGCAGCCCTTACTACTATGAAAATGTGTCAGATAAAGGTGACAAACGAGAAATAGAAAAATACTGCATAGTTGGCAAAAAGTAATGACCGGTTTGAAAAGAAGGAAAGGAAAATCAAATGACAATGACAGGGGATGAAAGAAGAGAATTTATAATAAAAGAAATAAAAAACAAGGATAAGCCGATACCGGCAAAAAAATTGGCGGAGCTTTGCAATGTCAGTCGTCAGATTATTGTGCAGGATATTGCTTTGATCCGTGCGGTGGGATATGATATTATTTCCACCAATCGAGGCTATATTTTGACTGAGGAAAAAGCGGAGGTAAGCCGTATTTTTAAGGTGAATCACAGCGACGTTCAGACGGAGGAAGAGATGAATGCCATCGTGGATTTAGGGGGTAATATTGTAAATGTAAGTATCCATCACAAGGTATATGGACAGATGGAAGCCCTCCTTGGAATCAATTCGCGAAAAAAGGTGAAGGATTTTATGGAAGATATGAAAAATGGAAAATCAAGTCCACTGAAAAATATCACTTCCGGTTATCACTACCATAAAATTGAGGCGGAAAGTGAAGAAATCCTGGATATGATTGAAGCTATGTTGAAAGAAAAAGGAATGTTAGTGGAAAAATAAAGAAAAAAAGCAGCGGGGTTGAGCTGCTTTTTTATTGCGATATTATTTTTTGGATTTTTTAGTTTCAGAAATGGAGTGAAACTATAATTAGTTCTGAGGAGGGGTTAGACAGAACTAACTTATGAATATATAATAATATACCCGACTGTTTTTGTCAACATTATTTTTAAAAAAATTTTAAAACTTTTTTTTCTATAGAAGATAGCGTATAATGTTGCTGTGTCTGACAGTGAGTGAATTAGAAATGGAACACATTGACTGATAGAGTGAATGAAAAGAAAACCAATATTTGTTTATAGACGAAATAGAAATATAGTGTAATAGAAAAGGGAGAACAAAAGATGAGATGGATTACCTTTTTGATTGTATGTCCTATGGTATTTTTGGCGGGCTTTATTGACGCCATCGCTGGCGGCGGTGGATTGATTTCTTTGCCAGCTTATATTTTGGCGGGAATTCCAATGCATGGTGCGGTGGCTACGAATAAATTGTCGTCCAGTACCGGAACGATGATTTCTACCCTGCGTTTGTGCAGACATTCAAAAATAGATGGAAAATTGATTATTCCAGCCGTAGTATTGGCGATGATAGGAGCCGCCACAGGCTCACAGCTCAGTCTACTTGTGGATGAGAGAATCTTAAAACAGATTCTCTTGGTTGTACTTCCAGTGACTGCATTTTTTGTACTTCGAAAAAATGCTTTTGTGGCGGAGACAGAGGTGGCATGCAGCAGAAAAAAGACCATGTTGATCTGCTGGTTGGCAGCCACATTAATCGGTGCATATGACGGCTTTTATGGACCGGGAACGGGAACCTTTTATATGATTGTATTTTTGGGACTGGCCCATCTTTCTGCCATGGATGCAGCAGTGAATACGAAAATCCTGAATTTAACTTCCAATGTAACTTCTCTTGTGGTCTTTTTATGGCATGGAGAATGTTACATGGTTCTTGGATTGGTAGCATCCGTTTTTAGTATTGCAGGGCATTACATTGGTTCCGGTATGGTAATGAAAAATGGAACAAAGATTATTCGCCCGGTTATCTTGGCGGTGCTTGTCTTGCTTTTTATAAAGGTCATAACAGAATTAGGATAAAAGATAGAGATAACGGCAATGAAGAGAGAGACTTGCCATAACAGCAATTTAAGAAAGAGGATTGTAATATAGAGTAATTAGGAGAGGAAAGGATATGGAACAAACACAACAGGGAAATTTGGCAGAGGGGCCAATTTTAAAAGTATTAATGAGATTGGCTATGCCTATTATGGCATCGGCCTTTTTAATGACCGCATATAACATAACGGACATGGCGTTTATTGGAATGCTTGGTTCTAAAGCGGTGGCAGGTGTTGGTGTCGGGGGCATGTTTATTTGGCTTTCTCAGGGGTTTTCCAATCTGGCACGTATGGGCGGGCAGGTGCATGTAGGGCAATGTCTGGGAAGAGGAGACAGAGCAGGGGCAAAAGAATATGTGATAGCTACATTGCAGTTAGGCATTTTTCTCGGACTGATCTTCGGCAGTATCTGCGTGATTTTTGCAGATCCCATTGTGCGGCTCTTTGGACTCACCGACGCTTATACCATCGAGGCGGCGCGATTGTACCTTCAGATTACCTGTGGTTTGATAGTTTTTTCCTATATTTCAGCCATTTTGACGGGACTTTATACGGCGCAGGGAGATTCTAAAACACCGATGCTTGCCAACATGGCAGGGCTTTTGATTAATTTGGTGATGAATCCTGTCTTAATCTTCGGTATAGGACCATTTCCAAGGATGGAAGTGGTGGGGGCAGCAGTGGCAACGGTCTTTGCACAGATTGTGGTGGCGGCCCTTATGGTAGGCACGGTATGTCTTAGCAAAACAGAGGAAAATATACTAAAAAATGTATCGGTATTTTGTAAGCCAGCGGGAGACGTGATTGGGCGTGTCTTTCGTATGGGACTTCCAACGGCACTGCAAAGTATGCTATACTGTGGAATTTCTATGGTTCTGACTCGATTTATCTCTGACTTCGGGGAAGCCGCCATAGCGGTACAAAAAGTTGGCGGTCAGATTGAATCTATTTCCTGGAACGTAGCGGACGGATTTGCCACAGCCATGAATGCCTTTGCGGCACAAAACTTCGGTGCTGGAAAAATGGATCGTGTAAAAAAGGGATACCACATTTCTGCTATCACTGTGGTGGTATGGGGTGCCATTATTGGGATTTTATTTATTCTTTTCCCAGCGCAGATATCAGCCATTTTCTTTCACGAGGCAGAGGTAATCCCAATCTTTGTCATTTATTTGATCGTGGTGGGAATCTCTGAGCCATTTATGTGCTTGGAGCTGATGACATCGGGAGCGATTTCAGGCCTTGGAAATACCAAGTTGGCAAGTATCATTTCCATAATCCTCACTTCCCTTCGTATTCCACTGGCTTACGTCCTCAGTCACACAGCCATGGGATTGGAAGGAATCTGGTGGGCATTGACCCTCACCAGCGTGGCAAAGGGAATCGTCTTTTTCGGTGCATTTCACTGGGATGCAAGAAAAAAACAGCAAAATATTGTGGATTAGGAGGCGTTCTATATGAGTAAATTGTGGATAGGATATGTGATTGCCATAAATATCATCGGATTTTTTGTTATGGGTATGGATAAATGGAAGGCAAGGACGAATCGGTGGAGAATTCCAGAAAAAACACTGTTTGCGGTCAGTATTCTGGGCGGAAGCATAGGAACGTTGGTGGGCATGTATGCATTCCATCACAAAACAAAGCATTGGTATTTTCGTGTGGGAATGCCGCTGATTTTGATTTT
>CAYLUV010000136.1:0-5237 GCA_964386955.1 uncultured Lachnospiraceae bacterium | reverse complement strand
GGATAGAACGAAGGAGACTTTATTTAATATGCTTTCTCCCTATGTGGAGCGAGCTGTATTTTTAGATTTATTTAGCGGAAGCGGTGCCATTGGAATTGAGGCACTTTCCAGATATGCGTCGGAGGCATATTTTGTTGAGAATCAGCGAAAAGCGTGCGAATGCATCAAAGCGAATCTGCAGCATACAAAATTGATGGAGCAGGGACACATTTTATCGAAGGATGCCCTTTCGGCCATTAGCTGGCTGGAGGATCAGAAGGTGGAATTTGATGTCATTTTTATGGATCCTCCTTACAACAAGGATTTGGAGAAAGATGTGCTGTATCGTCTGACAGATTCCTCTATCTGTAAAGAGGATACGTTGGTGGTTGTGGAAGCGTCCCTAGAGACGGATTTCTCCTTCGCAGAGGATGCAGGATTTCAAGTGCTGAAGGAAAAATGCTATAAGAACAACAAACATGTCTTTTTAGAAAGGACGAACCGATGAAATCAGCGATTTATCCGGGGAGTTTTGATCCGGTTACTTTAGGACATATGGATATTATCAAGAGAGCTTCTTCTCTGTTTGATAAACTGTATGTTGGAATATTAATTAATAAAAATAAAAAACAATTGTTTTCTCTGGAGGAACGTTTGGAGATTCTTCGGGAGGTAACCAAGGATATCCCAAATGTGGAGGTAATCTGTTTTGAAGGTTTATTGGCAGATTACTGCAAGATGCATCAGATTGACGGCATTATACGAGGAGTGCGTGGAGGAACAGACCTTGATTATGAGCTTCCTATGGCTCAGATTAATCTCAAATTAAATCCTGGCGCTCAGACAGTCTTTCTGGCAACCAATCCGGACTATTCCTTTATCAGCTCCAGTGCAGTAAGAGAACTTGCGGCGTTTGGCGGTGATTATAAGGACATGTTGCCGGAGGCGGCCTACGAGGCCATGAGAAAGCTGGAGAAAAAATAAAACAAGATGGAGGACAAAGACATGGCAAAGTTAAGCATAGAGGAATTAATCGACGAGTTGGCAGTATTTATTGATAATTGCAGACCAACTCCATTTGCAGCAGGAAAGGTAAGTGTTCCAAAGGAAGAGTTTATTGCACAGTTGGAAGAACTGAAGATGGAGATTCCAGGGGAAGTGGAGAGAAGTCGCGAGATTGTAGCTCGCAAGGATTTATTACTGGCAGAGGCGCAGACAAAGGCTGACAGTATTGTAAGCAGTGCAGCAAAAGAAGCAGGCATTATGATCGATGAGAATGAGATTGTTGCAATGGCCAATATGAGAGCAGATGAGATTTTAAAGGATGCTAGACAGAAAGCAGCAGATATCATTGCAGATGCCAAAGAAGAGGCAGAAGGCATTCAGATTGGTGCTATGCAGTATACAAACACCATGATGGAAGGGCTGGAGAATATGTTCCAGACGCTCTACGATGGACAGAAGGCACAGTACGAAGAGATGATGGAAGGGCTTGGAAAGAACCTGTCCAAGATTAAAAATAACCATGCAGAAATCGCAACACAGGTAGCGCTCTGGATGGATCAGGATGAGAACGAGGAAGCGTAAGCTAGTAAAAACACAAAAAAAGCCAAGGCTGTCTTTTGCAATAGATAGGATTGGATGGTGATGCCGGTATCTTCCAAGATGCTTGCAGTTTGAGTTGCGGTACATAGACCGCCAAAGGAAGTCAGTGCCAAAAGGAGGCTGGTTTTCCATGGAGCGGTAAGGAAGGAAAGTTGTTTCAGACGATGAAGCCCCGTGCTAAATTCCAAAAAGCAGGAAGCAAGCGTAAGGGGCAGGGAGTGAGGAAACAGGTTTAGCAGCAGATGACTCAGCACTGTAAATAGCATCATATAGATGCCGATGGTCACAATGACGGAAAAAGAAGATAAGATAGTATGTTCCATAGACTGGGGCATACTATTTTTTTTCTGTGGAGAAAAATCATTTTTTGCATCAAAAGAATTTCCTCCTGAAAAGGAAGAAACAGATGCATTCGTTTTTCTTAGAGAGGAAAGGAAAAACAGTAGAAAAAGGAGAAGCGGCGGACCGTAGAGGAGGCCGATGATTTTCAAAAAAGAAAACTCTCCTTCCAGAATATGAATACCAAGATACCCAGCCAGAAACATGGGGCTTGGCTGATTCACCAGGGGAAGCAGCCGTTTTCCTTCGACGAGGGATATTTTTTTTGCAGCCAAAAGGTCGGAGATTGCCTTGGCTCCCATAGGATATCCACAAAAAAATCCAAGAATTAGGGCATGGAAATACCAGGGATTTAGGGTGGGAAAGTAGCGATTTAAGAGAAAAAAGGGCTGTAAAAACCAAAAAAAAGAATTATGTAAAAGCATAAGGTTGGAAAGAATAAGAAAGGGGAAAAGAATAGGCACCACGGAACGATACCAAAGAGCCAGTCCTTCCTGGGCGCCTGCTTTGGTTGTCTCTGGAAAAAAGAGGAAAAGAAGAAACAGCAAACAGAGAAGAAGGGAAAAACCTATTTTTTTCATACAAAAACCTTCTTTGATAGAATTGTTATATTCTATGCAAAGAAGGTTTTTGTATTACAAAAGAATGGGAGAACGACTGTAAGGGGAGGGGAGTTTTTCTCCAAAATGATAGAAGAGAAGGGATTGGTAAAGCTTGGCTCCCTGTAAGTCCATCTCCCAGACCCACTGATCCTCCGGCGGAATCTGCTTTGTAATGCTGGCAGGTTTTGTAATGATTGGGACAGAGGCATGTTCCTTTATGGCACGAAGAAGAGGGGAACTCTCCTTTCGAAAACCGAGAATTCGAAGATAAGGAATGGGATTTCTTTGATATTGTTCTGTAAAAGTTTCGCTATCCAGCTGCAGGAGAAGGTGAAGTAAAGCTCGCTGGATTCGTGTTTGAGTCAGATGACGGCTTTTTAATGCATCCACAATCTCAGTAAAAGTCATGGTCTCCCAAGGAATACGAGTCATTCGATTGGCCAGTTCCTCATCCCAGTCCAGATATTTGGCAAGATTCTTTTCCTGTAACAGGATGCTGTGGAGGTAAGGAGTTAGGTGATCAAAGTCTGGAAGTGCCTGTTTTTCCTGCTGTTTTGCCAAGTAATGGAAGGTTTCTTTTGGAACGGAGGAGAAAATATCTTCTATTTTCTTATTTTTCAAAAGAGCATTCCGGATTGCAGTGGCAGAGGAAATGGATTCGTGTAATTTTTTGTCGTGGTACGATGCATTTTTGCGTTTTATTGTCAAAGGAACCAGATTACTTTTGGCTTTTTTTATGGATTTTAAATACTCCAAAGCTAAAATGTTGTTGGAGCCTCCCAATTGCTGAAAAAAATTGTTAGAGAATTGACAATCAGAATGTCTTGTCAGATACTCTTCCAGTGCAATTGCCCTGGCAGCAGGAAAGGAAAGTCCTCCTTTTAGTTGATTTCGAAGGATCAGTTGGTATTCTTCCGGCTCTTCCAGCAAAAGATCTACCAGAAGAGACAGTTCCTCCAAACTTCCCTGTTCCGTCCCGAAGGATAGAAAATCACAAACTCCTAGATTGTGGAGTGATAAAACGGCTCCATTTGCAAAAAATTCTGCGCTGGCAGTGCTGTAGATGAGGGGGAGTTCCAAGACCAGATCACATCCAGAAGCCAAAGCGCAGTGAGCACGATGATACTTATCTAGAATAGCGGGCGCCCCGCGCTGGACAAAATCGCCGCTCATAATGGCAATCACATAGTCCGCTCCGGTGATTTTTTTTGTTTCTTCTATATGAAATTGATGTCCGTTGTGAAAGGGATTGTATTCTGCAATAATTCCTGCAACTTTCATAAATGATGTCTCCTATTTTCTAAAAAGAGTATAAGTGATTTCAGCATAGCATAAGCCGGTGGGAAGTTCCAGAAAAAATTCGTTTCATAGGACAAAAATACGGTTTTTGGCAAGGTGATGATTCGATAAAATAGGAAAATATAAGAATAAGAAACGATAAAAATTTCACAATAAAAAGGGACAAAAAAGTTGCGTTGCATAAAAAAAAATCGTGGTATATAATACAATAGAAGAAAAATGGCTTAACAATTTTTAATATTTTTATAAAGGAGATTAAGATATGAACGTATTAGTAATCAACTGTGGAAGTTCTTCTCTCAAATATCAGTTAATTGATTCTGAGACAGAACATGTATTAGCAAAAGGTTTATGTGAAAGAATCGGTATTGACGGTGTTTTAACACATCAGCCAGCAGGCAAAGACAAGATTAAGATTGAAGCTGCTATGCCTACACACACAGAAGCAATCGCTATGGTACTGGAACAGTTAACACATCCAGAAAACGGTGTGATCAAATCCCTCGATGAGATCGCAGCAGTTGGACACAGAATGGTACACGGCGGTGAAAAATTTGCTTGTTCCGCACTTGTTACAGATGAAATGATCGAAGCAGTAGAATCCTGCAACGCATTTGCACCACTTCACAATCCTGCAACACTGATTGGTGTAAACGTATGCCGCGAACTTCTTCCTGGCAAACCAATGGTAGGTGTATTTGATACTGCATTCCATCAGACAATGCCTAAAAAAGCATTCCTTTACGGAATTCCTTACGAATATTATGAAAAATACGGTGTTCGTCGTTACGGCTTCCACGGTACAAGCCACAAGTTTGTATCTCAGAGAGTAGCAGAAATCCTTGGCAAAAACATCGAAGATTTAAAGATCATCGTATGCCACCTTGGAAACGGTGCTAGTATCACAGCTGTAGACGGTGGTAAATCCGTAGATACAAGTATGGGTCTTACACCATTAGAAGGTCTTATCATGGGAACACGTTCCGGTGACATCGATCCTGGTGTACTTGAATTCATCGCAGATCATGATGATGTAGATATCCACGGTATCTTAAACATCTTAAATAAGAAATCCGGTGTACTTGGTCTTTCTGGTGTATCCAGTGACTTCCGTGACATCGAAAACGCTGCTAACGATGGCGATGAAAGAGCAGAAGATACTTTAGAAGTATACTGCTACCATGTTGCTAAATACGTTGGTTCTTACGTAGCAGCTATGAACGGTGTAGATGCAATCGTATTTACAGCTGGTCTTGGCGAAAATGATAAGAACACAAGAGCACAGGTATGTTCTTACCTTGGCTACCTTGGTCTTACAATCGACGAAGAAGCAAACAACATGAGAGGAAAAGAAGCAATCATCTCTACTCAGGATTCCAAAGTAAAAGCTCTTTGTGTTCCTACAAACGAAGA
>CAYLUV010000135.1:0-5339 GCA_964386955.1 uncultured Lachnospiraceae bacterium | reverse complement strand
CTGTTGTAGCGAAGAGCCTGAACATCATCACGATCACTGTGGCTGTGGTGAAGATTACGAGCATCATCACGATCACTGTGGCTGTGGCGAAGAACATAATCACAATCACTGCTGCTGTGGCGAAGAACATGATCACAATCACTGCTGTTGTAGCGAAGAATACGAACAGCACCACGCAGCAGAAAAGAAGAATTTCTTCCTCCAACCAGAAATGATCACCATTCTATCTGGTCTCCTGCTTTTTGTGATAGGACAGATCCTTCCAGAGCACAGCCTTCCTTCCATTTTGGTCTTTGTTGCCGCCTATTTGATTCTAGGTGGTTCCATTATTAAGGAAGCTTTATCTAATCTCTCCCACGGAAACTTGTTTGACGAAAATTTCTTGATGTCCATTGCCACCCTCGGTGCCTTTGCCATCCAGGAATACGGGGAAGCCGTAGGCGTTATGTTATTTTTCCGCATTGGAGAATACTTTGAACATGTAGCGGTTGAAAAAAGCAGAAATTCTATTATGGCAGCCATCGATATGCGTCCTGAGACCGTGACCCGCATCACAAAGAATGGGACGGAAGTAATCGACGCTGATGAGGCAGAACCAGGAGACGTAATCCTAGTTCGAGCCGGTGACCGCATTCCTTTAGATGGAACCATTGTGGAAGGTTCCACCAGAATTGACACTTCCGCTGTCACTGGTGAGCCTGTTCCCATATCTGCCGCTGTGGGAGATACCATCACTTCCGGCTGCATCAATGTATCCGGTACCATTCAAATACGTGCGGAAAAGCCACTGCGTGAATCTATGGTAAGTCGCATTTTGGATTCTGTGGAGTCTGCCGCTGCAAATAAGCCACAGATGGAACGCTTTATCACTCGTTTTTCCCGCGTTTACACACCGATTGTGGTGGGTGTAGCTCTCCTTACCGCCATTGTTCCATCTCTCATTACACAAAATTGGAGTTACTGGCTCTACACTGCCATTACATTTTTAGTTATCAGTTGTCCATGTGCTCTGGTACTCAGTGTTCCTCTTGCCTTTTTCTCTGGCATCGGCGCTGGTTCCTCCAAGGGAATTTTATTTAAAGGTGGTTCCTCCTTGGAAGCCATGGAAAAGATTACAACCATTGTTATGGATAAAACTGGAACCATCACCAAGGGTACCTTCGAGGTAAAAGAGATCCTTCCTCTTTCTGATTTCACGAAAGCAGAACTGATTTCCCTTTGTGCCTCCTGTGAAGCATCCTCCACCCATCCCATTGCCAACAGCATTCTGACCTATGCCAAGGAACAGGATATTTCCTTCCAAAATGCTGATTTCATCGAAGAGTTAGCCGGAAAAGGAATCCACGCTGTCGTCGGGGAACAGGAGCTTTTCTGTGGAAATGAAAAACTGATGCAGGAATATCAGATTCCATGCCAGTCTGTAGATTGCAGCAGCTACGGAACAAAGATTCTTTTGGCAAAAAAAGACCAGCTGCTTGGAGTCATTTCCATTGAAGATCAATTAAAGAACGACTCCATAGAAGCCATCAAAAAGCTTCGAAAATCCGGTCTCAAAACGGTGATGCTGACAGGCGATGAGGAAAGCAATGCAAAAGCCATTGCTGCAAAAACAGGAATTGATCAGTACTATGCCCATCTATTGCCAGAAGACAAATTATCCACTTTACAGCAGATTCGCCAGGAACAGGGAGCTGTTATGTTTGTGGGTGACGGTATCAACGATGCACCGGTTCTTGCTGGAGCTGATGTGGGGGCTGCCATGGGAAATGGTGCAGACGCTGCCATCGAGGCCGCGGATGTTGTCTTTATGAAAAAAGACCTCTCCTCCATCCATCAGGCATTACAAATTTCTAAAGCTGCCACAAAGGTGGCAAAAGAAAATATTGTATTTGCCCTATTGATTAAATTCTGTGTTATCCTTCTTGGATTTTTCGGCATTGCCAATATGTGGTTTGCAGTGTTTGCGGACTCAGGTGTTGCCATGATTTGTGTATTGAATTCCGTAAGAATTCTCTACCAGTATAGAAAATAATAGAATGGGCATTTGCCCAAAAAGAAACGGGGCTTTCTAAGTAATACAATCCTATGGAAAAAGATAAGGAATGTATCACTTAGAAAGCCCCGTTTTTTGATATTTATTTCATTTCATTCAGAGGAACATTCAGTTCTTCTGTTCCCGGAAGTACAAATCTTCCTTTTTCAATGACGGAGGTTTCCCTTCCATCTTTTCCAATAATTCGGATAAAATCCAATTCCTCATAAGGAATCGTAATATCGGTATGGCAGTTAAAGTACGCCTCTCCCTCATTTTCGAATCGCTTCAACGAACATTCATTTTCCTTGGCAATGATTTCCTTGCCATCTGGATTGTATACTTTATTGCCCTCAGAATGAGAATAGCAAGTATCTCCCACTGCAAAATGTGGTCCCATCTTTTCTGCAATGAGAATCGGTAATTTGTCCTCAATCTGATACTCCTTCGCTAACTTGTAAGCTGTGGTATTGGTCCCAATGGCAAATTCGCCCATCGGAAGTGTTTCGTGGTGGAACAGAACATTTTCCTTTACATAGGCCTTGTTCCTATCCTCTTCCTCAAAATTGGTGCACGTATAGGAGGAAATCATACCATTTTCAAAATGAATCTCCAGATTTTTATAGAACAGTTCTTCCAGATAAACACCTGTCACATGAAGGATTCCATCGGTTCCAGAAAGTTTTGGTGAAGTAAATACTTCTCCCACTGGAATATTCACATCTGCCAGACAGTTTTCAAAAATTGTCTCCTTCTCCGGATCCTGCATCTCAGTCAGTGCCACTTTAAGATCTGTCTTGTTAGCGTCAATTCCCTTGATATGCACATATTCTCCCTGATCTAAGGCATCGATGAGACTCTGCTGGATTTTTCGGTACATTCCTTTATCTAAGGTGTTGATCTTCACGATTTCCTTAAAGATTTCCTCAAATTTTTCTCCAATCTCTGGCATCGGATAAGCGATAATCGTAAAACTTCTCTCATCCATGCGAATATACTGACTCATGATTTTGAAGGATTCGCTGGCATATTCCACATTAAGTTTTTGCTGCTTCTCATTAAAACGGTACGCATTTTCCTTCTCCACCGGCAAGAATGGCTTTTCCCCAAAAGTCTCAATACAAGCCGGACCTGCAAACACTGCCGCTTCCTCCTTATAGGCTTCATAGGCAATCTTTAAATTCTGCAGTTTTCGGTCCATAAAGGCTTTGTCCAGGAAAATAGCCTGATCAAAACGATGATCATAGTCATATTGACGGTTTGGACTGGTGGACACATAGCCAATACGCCCATTTTGTCCGCGGTGAATGGCAGAAACACCGCTGCGATAAATCACTGGTTCCAGACCAAGTTTTCTAAAGTTTACGATGGCTGCACGCACCACTCGTTCCATACCGATTGGATAGCGCACATTTACTAACTTCTTCTTAGAAAGATCAATCTTCGCAATCTCAAATCCTTCCCGGTAGCCATCTGTATAGGTAAATGCCAAGGCATCAATCTCCTCCTGGGAAAGGCTATTTAAGTATTCCGCCATCTTTGTCTCATTCTCACTGATATATTCGCCATATTCATAGAGATAACGAATGTCGCTGAGATCAGAGTCCATAATAATACGAGTGGCAAAATCATAACTTACATCCAACTGTTCTCCGATTCTCTCCTTCACTGTCACCTCACTGTAGTCACTGAAGAACCAGTAAATAGCCTCCTTAATCTGCTTATAGGATGGCTCTCCCTTTAACAGAGAATGAATCTCCAAAAAGAGCTCATTGGTAATCACCATATCGTGGATGCGCTGTTCGTAGGCATATACAATCTCCGCACGAAGCTCTGTATAGAGAAAGCTCAAAATACGGCCATAGGTATCCCCCAGTTTTTCCACCGCATAATCAGGATTGGCATAACTTTTTTCATAATGTCCCGGTAAAATATCCTCATAGAGTTCCTGGTTCCAAACTTCCAAACCCTCTACCTTCTCCTCTTGCAGATGTCCTCCCTTAATCCACTGGAAGAGGCCATCCATCTTTAACAGGAAAAATGCCATCTGACGCACATAGTCGTCAAAGGGAGCTTCCACTTCCGGCTCCATAGCAAGTTCCTTAATCCTTCCTATTGAAAGTTCGTATCTTTCTTCCATCCTTGTTCCTTCCTTTCTCTATCAAATATCGTAGCTCATAAATCCGACTGCCATAACAAAGATTGCTATCAAAAGAGCAATTCCATTTAAAATAATTCCCAATGCTTTATATTTGTCTATAGTCTTTTCCTCATCATAGCTCAATACCGCCCACAAAAGACCAAACACACTAAAAAGCAGGGCAAAACTTTCCACCAGTCCTCCCGCCATAGGAAGCGTTCCTTTTTTCACAACGGATAACACAATCATAATGATATGGATTACCAAAAGTGTTCCTCCCAATGCGGCAGAAAAGATAGCATTTTTCGAAACTTTCTTCTCGGAAAATCCCATATCTACTCTACTAAGCTGCATATCTATCTCCTATTCTTCCTTACTTTATACAAAAATAATCGTCGGTACCATCGCTGCACAATCTTAAAGATTACATAGCCAAGGATTCCTCCCATGGTATTCATAATCAAATCGTCCACATCAAAGACACCAATCCGGAAAATAAGCTGTACCACTTCAATAAACAGCGTCATACAGAGGGAAATACGAAAAATCATAAATAAATTTACTCCCTCTTTTTTTATGATAGGAACCAAAAATCCCACTGGTACAAAGACCAGCACATTTCCAACAAGATTCGTGATAATATTTTCCATAGTAAAATGCTCATTGTAAGTGACATATCGATTGATTTCTGCAAAAGGTTTAAAATTATATCTATACTCTATAAAACGGGTACCCCGTCCATATCGATCACTAAAAAATACAAAATAAATTAAAATACAAATATATACGATGAACAGAAGCAAGCTGGCATGACCAACCTGCTTTCTTGTGCTTTTTTTCAATTCTATCCCTCCCGGGTAAACTACAAATGGGGAGTGCAGTAATCTACACTCCCTTTCTCATCTCAATTCTTTTTTTAAAACATAATTCCTGCTTTATCTTTGATCAGCTTTGCTCCATTGATAATGGACATAATTCCTGCTCCCAGACCAACAACAATCAACACAACACCGACTGCAATGTTCCATGCACCAATTCTTCCCATTGTTTTGTGAACTCTTTCCAACATATGCACGTCCTCCATTCCATAAGTTATTGTCTTTCGAATGACACCTTATTATTTTGCACCATACTGCTCATAATACGCATCAATGGCAGCTTTTAATG
>CAYLUV010000134.1:0-5343 GCA_964386955.1 uncultured Lachnospiraceae bacterium | reverse complement strand
CAATCACCGGTTCCACTTCCTTAATCACATAAGGCTTTTGTTCTCCCGACTCCTCCGACAGTATCGTTTCTTCCTGTTTTACTTCCTTGGTATCCTGTTTTTGCTGTTCTCCAGACTGCGTCTCTGTGGCAGCTTCGTAGGAAATATCCTTATTTACCACAGACTCTGAGGATTCTTTCAAGGTAATCATCGCCTTTACCTTCCCCACACCCTTCATCTGTCCCAAAGTTTCCTCCAGCCTTTGCTCCATTTTTTCGATATAACGATCATTTTTTTCACTGCCAGAAAAGAGGGTAACTACCTCATCCTCTTTCTTTATTCTTTCCTCTTTTTGTTCCGGCATACTTACCAGGATTAAAAAAATGCCACAAATAGCCAAAAGTGCCAGTCTAACATAACCAACATCCTTTAACAGTTGCATTATTCTGTCTTTCATTCTGGAACCTCCTGCTCTTCCAACATTTCAAAGTACTGTTTTTCCAGTTCCTCCAACTGCCTTTCTCCCTTTTCCAGCAAGTCCATCTCTATCTTTTCGTTCCAATGAAAAAATTCTAGTAAAGGATTTAAAAATAATAAAATAAGGACAATGCCCGCCATCAATCTCCCGTAGGGCAGATAGTTTTTTCCCGGCAACAGCTTCAAAAAAAGGCTGGAAATAATAGAAAATATCGCAATATTTATCATCCACTCCATAAAAAGTTCCTGCATGATTCTCCTCTCTATTCTTTTTCGTGCAAATTCAACAAAAAGCCTCCTATTCCCTCAAACCGTATAATAGCGCACGTTGGTTGACACTGCCGCCAAGGCAATGGTAATAAAAAATAAGGCAAAGCAAGTGATGATTACCTGTACAAACAATTTTCCACTTTCCCCCGCGGTGTGAAGCAGTTTCATCAACCTTTTGTCACTGATGGGCTGTAAAAATGCGGCACAAAAATAGAAAGAAATCATAAGCATCACCAGTTTCACCAGGGGAATGCCACATATCAGAATCAAAAATAACAATCCCACCACGCCAATGCTGTTTTTTATCAAAACAGCGGAGCCAAGCAAACTCCCCGTTACCGCCTGTATCACCGCTCCTGCCCCAGGAATGACGGACAAACTTTTTTGCCAAATGCCTGATTTTACCGAGTCCACCGCTGGAAGTATCATATTTTGAATTAAGTTGATGCCCAACACGACTCCCAAACTCCATTTTAGTAGTTGCTCTGTTCCGTTTTTCACCAGTTTTCCCAAATAGGTAAACCGTTCCGTTTCTCCCACATAGTTGATAATTCCAACTACCATATAACATTCAATCAAGGGAACCAACAGTATTTTTAGCGCCCACTGGCAGCCCTTCATAATCAAAAAAGTGACTTCATAAAGAGCCATGGAGGAAGCGCCGCCGCTTACCATCGTGACCGACATCACATAGGCCGGAAGCAACACCTCCACAAAAGAAAAAACATCCTGCAAGGTCTGCTCTGTGATGGAAAGCATAAGAGAAAAGGAATGAAGGATAATGCCCGTCATCGTGAGATATACCACAAAAAATCCCGTTTCCTGCAAAGTGGAGGACAAAAATCCTGCTGCGATATTGGAAAATAGGGCGGAAAGAATTGCCACCAATATAATCTGAACAAAATTTCTTTGATTTGCCTTCATTTCCCCCAACAAATAATCCTCCAGTATCTTCCAGACCTTTCCGGCTCCTTCCTTTAGATTCCCCTCCAACACGGACTCAAACACATCCGAAAATTGATACTCCTGCTGCAAAGAAGTATTTCCCAGTGCCTCATCGATGGACTCCAGGGACAGAGATTTCTTTAATTCCTCCAGTTCCTCCTTCAAGGTCTTCTCGTCCCTTTCATTTTCTTTCTGTGATACCGCCACAGGTTCCTTTTCCGCAGCAGATACCGTGGATTTACTTTTTATCGTCAGGAAGTTATCCCCACAAAGATACAAACCCGCGAGGAAAATTACCCCACAGATTACAGCCCTTCCTTTCTTCCCCCTTCGTCTTTCCTTACACATATCCCCTCCCATTTACCCATCTATCCCCCAATATACTTTCACACTAGATTACCAATCATTTCAATCAAGGCTGTCACAATCGGTGTGCTGATAAAGAGCATGGATAACTTTCCGATCATCTCCACCTGTCCTGCAATGGTTTGACATCCCGCATCTTTACAAAGATTGGAGGCAAATTCACAGACATAGGCAATGCCAATCATTTTAAGCAGCACCATAAGATAGGATTTTGGCAGCGTGATTTTTCCGGTTAATTCCTCCAAAAGCTCCGCCATATTTTTTAGATAAGCAAAGGCAAAAAAGGACAAAACAACTCCCACTGCAAGCAACAGGAGTTGTCCATACTCTGCTTTTAAGTTTTTCAGATACATAACCAGCAACGAGCACACAATGGCTATCACTGCTATTTTTACAACCACGTTTTTTCTCTCCTTTCCATATAGCAATGTTTCATCTCCCAGCGGAACATTCTTCTTAAAAATTTACCTATAGAGAAAAAAGATCTTGTATGGTTTCGAATAGTTCCTGAATATAAGGAATTACCCAGGACAAAATAATCAAAAGTCCCGCCAGACTCACCAAAAATGCATTTTCCTCCCTGCCGCTGTACTTTAGCACCTGAGATAGTATCGTCACAATCACTCCCACCGCGGCAATCTTAAAGATAATGATTACATCCATATCTACACCTTCTATACCAAAAGAATCACTCCCAAGATCCCCATACAAATTCCAAGAGAACGGTACAGTTGTCCCTTTTTCTTTTGTTCTTCCTTGGCTTCCTGTTCCACCAGAGCAAGCTCTTCCTGTGCCAATCGTAACTGTCCCATCTGCATTTCCTTGTCCAATTGTCCAAGTCCCTGAAAAAGCCTCTCTAAAATTTCCCATTCCTTTTTCCATGGGTGTGTTTTTTCGTACCTCTTCCTACCTTTTTGAAAAATATCCACCACGTCTTTCTCTTCTCCCCAAATATCTCCGTCCTGCACCTCCAACTGCTTCGCCAGTTCGCAAAAAAAGTCATCCCAAGGAGGATTGGCACGCTCACCAGTGTACGAAAATGCCTCTGCCAAGGAGGATAACTGAAAAGCAATCTCTCTTTCCAAAGAGAGAAGACTTCTTCTAAGACTAGCGATCTGTTTCATCCTTCGCTCTAACTCTAGAGAAGCATAGATTCCTGCCCCTGCCGCCGCCAGAAAAACAAAAATACATCCCACCATTTTCATGTTCCTATCTTTCGCACCTCCTCCACCGTTCCCTTTCCCTTTCTGCCGGAAAGCATCACATATTTTTCAAAAATTCCCTCCTGCAAAAAGGAAGCAAAAACCTGTTTTCTCTCCAAATCACCATAGGAATTTCCATGTGCTGTAGCAAGGATCACACAGCCACTGTTTACAGCCTGACGAATAGCCTCAAAATCCTTCAAACTTCCAATCTCGTCCACTGCAATCACCTTAGGGGCCATGGAACGAAGCAACAAAAAAATTCCCACATCCTTGGGGCATCCATCCAACACATCGGTGCGAATCCCCAAGTCATTCCTTGGTATTCCCCTTACGCAGGCTCCAATCTCATTTCGTTCATCTACCACGCCCACCGTCATACCAGGAAAAAAATCTCGCTGCACCTTGTCATTTATGTAAAAAAAACCATTGGAAATGAGCCGGATCAAATCCCGCAGCAAAGTTGTTTTTCCACATCCCGGCGGAGAAATAATAAGGGTGTGGGGAATCCGGTCTTTCTCCACCAGCTTTTCCATAACTTTTCTCCCACAATCCTTTTTTTCGTGGGCAATACGAATATTGAGAAAGGATAGGTATTTTTGTGTCTTTATTTTCCCTTCCTCCAACACTACTTTCCCCGCAGCCCCAATGCGATGTCCCCCTTCCAGCGTAAAATAACCCTGGGATAATTCCTCCTGAAAAGCATAGAGGGAATGACCACTGATGCGATTTAAAATTGTCTGAATGTCCTTTTGACAAGTCACATACCCCGGCTGTATTTCCTGACTATTCATATAAAATAGTAGCGGTTTCCCCACTCGCAGCCTTATTTCCTCCATCTGTTCCCAAAGAGGCTGTGTCCCCTCAATGGCCAAAGCCATCTCCTCCGGAAGATACTTTAATATCTCTTTTCCTTGCACTTTGTCCACCTCATTTTATACTTTATTACATTCTATGATAATGGACTCCATTTCATGCAAAAACGCCAATTCCAAAATGGAATTGACGTTTTTTCTTCATTTCTATATTTAATTAATACATTTTTCTTGTGTCAATCTCCACTGGCTCATATCCATACTTCGCCAGTGCCTGCATAATGCGTTCCTTGTGGTCGTGTCCAAAGGTTTCTAAGGTAATCAAAAGGCCCACTGCATGGGCTCTGTTTACGCTGACAAACTGGTTATGTTCCAATTTGATGACATTTCCCTGTTCTGCCGCAATAATGCCGGAGATTTTGCAAAGTTGACCTGGAAGATCTGGAAGCTTCACTGCCACTGTAAAGATACGTTCTCTCTCGATAAGGCCGTTTTGTACCATGGAGGATACGGTGATGATATCCATATTTCCACCGCTAAGGATAGAGACAATCTTCTTATCCTTCACATCCAAGTGTTTTAACGCTGCTACAGTCAAAAGACCAGAGTTTTCCACCAGCATTTTGTGATTTTCTAACATATCAAGGAAACTTCCTACCAGTTCGTGATCTTCCACGGTGATAATCTGGTCAACATTTTCTTTGATATATGGAACTAAGAGATCTCCCGGTGTCTTTACTGCAGTACCGTCTGCAATAGTATCCACATGAGGAAGTGTCACTACTTTATCCTCTCTGATAGATTCTTGCATGCAGTTCGCGCCTGCAGGTTCTACACCGATTACTTTAATCTTTGGATTTAACAATTTGCAAAGAGTAGATACACCTGTGGCCAATCCGCCGCCACCGATTGGAACAAGAATGTAGTCCACCGTTGGAAGTTCTTTGATGATTTCCATAGCGATAGAACCCTGACCTGTGGCAACATCCAAATCGTTAAATGGGTGGATAAAGGTTGCCCCTCTCTCCTCTGCCAATGCCATGGCGTATTCTGCCGCCTCATCGTACACATTGCCATGAAGGATGACTTCCGCTCCATGGTCTTTGGTACGATTTACTTTCATCAGTGGAGTAGTAGTTGGCATAACGATTGTCGCTTTCACACCATACACCTTTGCCGCGTAAGCAACACCCTGTGCGTGGTTTCCAGCAGAAGCAGTCACAAGACCTCTGTCCTTTTCCTCTTCTGTGAGCGTGCTAATCTTGTAATATGCACCACGAATCTTATAT
>CAYLUV010000133.1:0-5373 GCA_964386955.1 uncultured Lachnospiraceae bacterium | reverse complement strand
GAGACAGAGAGGTTCGTCTTATTGGACCAGATGGAGACCAGCTTGGTATTATGCCAGCGAAAGAAGCTATGAAGCGTGCGAGAGAAGCAGAACTTGACCTGGTGAAGATTGCGCCAAATGCGAAACCACCTGTGTGCAAGATTATCGATTACGGTAAATATCGTTATGAGTTGGCCCGCAAAGAGAAAGAAGCAAGAAAGAAACAGAAGACAATTGAAGTCAAAGAAGTTCGTCTTTCTCCAAACATTGACGTGAATGATTTAAACACAAAGATCAATCAGGCAAGAAAGTTCTTATCCAAATCAGATAAAGTAAAAGTTGCATTGCGTTTCCGTGGAAGAGAGCTTGCACATGTAAATGCCAGCAAAGGAATCTTAGATGATTTTGCTGAGAAACTTTCCGATGTGGCGAATGTTGATAAAGCCCCTAAGATGGAAGGTCGTAGCATGGTAATGTTTTTAACAGAAAAACGTTAATTAATATATGGAAGAACAAGCAAGGAGGAATTGGTCATGCCAAAAATGAAAACTAGCAGAGCAGCAGCAAAGCGCTTCAAAAAAACAGGTACAGGTAAATTAAAAAGAATGAAAGCTTACAAGAGCCATATCTTGACAAAAAAATCTCCTAAGAGAAAAAGAAATCTTAGAAAATCTGCAGTAGTAGATTCTACAAACGTTAAGAATATGAAGAAGATTTTACCATATCTTTAATTTGAAAGAACAGGAGGAAATGCAAGATGGCAAGAATTAAAGGTGCTTTAGGCGCAAGAAAAAGACATAATAGAACATTAAAATTAGCAAAAGGTTACAGAGGAGCTCGCTCCAAACAGTATAGAGTAGCAAAACAGTCCGTAATGAGAGCATTAACAAGCTCTTACGCTGGACGTAAAGAAAGAAAACGTCAGTTCAGACAGTTATGGATCGCTCGTATCAACGCTGCTGCAAGAATGAATGGTTTATCTTACAGCAAGATGATGCACGGCTTAAAATTAGCTGGTGTTGATATCAACAGAAAGATGCTTTCTGAAATGGCTATCTATGATGCAGAAGGCTTCACAGCTTTAGCAGAACTTGCAAAAAGCAAACTTGCTTAATTTGTAAGCAGATAGAACTTTAAATATAGGATCCCGGAAATGGTCATACCGCTTCCGGGATTTTTTGTTCCTTAAGAAAGAACGTGTGTTTGCTAAAAATGATTTGCCTAATAAAAAAAAGAATGATATACTGTAACAGATTATAGGCTTATGCAAAAGGAGAAATAAGATGGAACAGATAACCATTCAAGATATAGTAAAAGCAACAGGAGGAAGATTACTCTGCGGCAATCCGGAGAAGGAGATCACAGGCTTTTCCATTGACAGCAGACAGGGGCAGGAAGATTATTTATTTGTGCCGATTATTGGAGAAAAAGTGTATGCACATCGCTTTATAGAAAGTGCGCTCACCATCAATGGAGCCACCTTGACCTCCGAACATCAGGAGATGGAGGATGAGAAGCCATGGATTTATGTGGAGGATACGGTAAAAGCCATGCAGGCTATTGGAACTGCTTACCGAGATAAACTGGATTTGCCAGTGGTGGCAGTTACGGGAAGCGTAGGAAAGACTACCACAAGGGAAATGATTGCCTGGGCTTTGGCCAGCGAGAAGAAAGTATTCCAGACTTTAGGAAATCAGAATAGTCAGGTAGGGGTACCACTCACTCTTTCCCGCATGACAAAGCAGGATGAGGCAGCAGTACTGGAGATAGGCATGAGTGAGAGAGGTCAGATTGAGACTCTGACCAATATGATTCGTCCCAATATTGCTGTAGTAACTGTGATTGGTGTATCTCACATTATGCAGTTAAAATCTCAGGAAAATATCTGTCTGGAGAAGATGGACATTGTAAAGGGACTGCAGGAAGGCGGAAAGGTATTTTTAAATGGAGATGATCCATTTTTAAAACCATACAAGGGAAACTTAGATTACGAAACCTATCTTTATGGTCTTTCCGAGGACTGTGATTATCAGGCAGTGAATATTCACCAGGATCAGGAGGGAACAGATTTTGATCTGGTTATCCAAGGCAATCGGGCTTGCAAGGTTCGACTTAGTGTATTGGGAGATCACAATGTGAAAAATGCGTTGGCAGCCCTTGGAATTTGTCATCAGATGGGTGTATCAGTAAAAAATGCTGCCAGAGCCTTGACCTTGTTCCATGGACAGAGACAAAATATCGTAAAGGTAAATGATTATACATTGATTGAAGATGCCTACAATGCCAGCCCGGATTCCATGAAGGCTGCTATGAATGTGTTGGCTTCCATGGAGGGAAGACGCATTGCTGTTTTGGCGGATATGTTGGAACTGGGAGATAAAGAGAAAGAGTACCATCAGGAAGTGGGAACCTATCTGGGAGAAAAGAAAATCCAGGAGCTTTACTGTGTGGGAGAACTTTCCAAGTACATTGTTGAGGCTGCAAAGGCGGCAAATCCTGCGGTTGTGGCGCAGCATTTCTCAGATAATGGAGCTATGGCAGAGTTCTTAAAGGGACATTTGACAGCGGGAGACACTGTTCTTGTAAAGGGCTCCAATGGCATGAAGTTATCCGATGTAATTGCAGCTATAAAAGAGTAGGAACCGTTACATATACAGCTAAATCATAGAGTTACAGATAATGCATAAAATAGAAAAATGCCTTTAAAAAAGAGCAGGAGACATAAGATGAATCTATATTTGATAAGACATGGGGAGACAGACTGGAATCATGCCAGAAAGATGCAGGGACAGATGGATATTCCGCTGAATGAGAATGGAATCCGTCTGGCAGAAGCCACAGCGGAAGGAATGAAGGACATTCCACTGGAACGTATTTTTTCCAGTCCCCTTAGCCGGGCAAAGAAAACGGCAGAATTGATTGAGCATGGCAGAGGTATTCCTGTGGAATTAAATGATAATCTAAAGGAGATTGCCTTTGGTTTGGGTGAGGGAAGTGACATCAACGAAGCAAAGAGCAATCCAGAGGCACCGATGCACAATTTCTTTGTACATCCCGAACTGTTTCAGCCGGCGGAAGGTGGAGAAACCTTCGAGGAAGTACAAAAAAGAGCCATGGATTTTTTGCGGGAAGTGGTTCTTCCTTTGGAAGGAACTGTGGAAAATATAGCCATTGTGGCACATGCAGTGGTGATCCGTTCCATTATGGTGGCAGTGATGGATCGTCAGTGGAAGGATTTCTGGCACGGTGCTTACTACAGAAATTGTTGTGTCTGCATAGTAAAGTGCAGAGATGGCAGATTGACGGCATTAGAAGAGGGAAAGATTTATTATTAAGATACGAGGGAGGTTGCAGTTTGACTGGCAATCTTCCTTGGTATTTCTCTATAGGAGAGGTAGGATGACAAAGATGGTTCCGTATTTGTATGGAGGAATGGGTGCATTTTTCCTCCTTTATTTTGTTGCAATTAGTCTTTATTGCGGCTATTTTCCGGACGTTAGCTGGTTTTGGGCAGTGATGGGATGTGTCCTGCTGTTTTTTGGAAAAATGACAGGCGGTTTCGGTGAAAAGGGAAAGATCGTGTTTGGCCTTTTCTTTTTGGCGGGCGTCCTTTTTTTTGTGGTGTGCTTTTTTATTTTGGCAAGGCAAGGGAGTAAAAAGCCAAAGGGTGAGGCAGAATATGTCATAGTGCTAGGGGCAAAGGTAAATGGAACTCGTCCTTCCCGGGCACTGCAGGGAAGAATCGACCAGGCAGGACAGTATTTGAAAGAACATAAGGAAGCTAAGGCAATTCTTACAGGAGGCCAAGGGCAGGATGAAGGAATAACGGAAGCCGCTGCCATGGAGGCGGGATTGCTTTCCTTAGGAATCGAAAAAGAAAGGATTTTCTTGGAAGATCAGTCCACCACAACTTTGGAAAATATTGCATTTTCCAAGCAGTTTATTGCAGATCAAAAGGCCGGCATTGTGATCGTAACCAGCGATTTTCATACCTTGCGGGGAAAGACCATGGCGGAGGCGGCAGGTTTTTCTTCCGTGGAAACCTTGGGAGCAAAGACAGACATTGTGATGAGACTTCATTACTATACAAGAGAAGTGTTGGCCTGGGGAAAATATTTGTTTAAGAGATAGAATGAGAAAAATAGTGAAATAGAAGATAGATATAGAGAAACAGGAGAAGATATGAGTACAAAAGCGTATGATGCAAATAGTATTTCCATATTGGAGGGCTTGGAGGCCGTAAGAAAACGCCCTGGTATGTACATCGGCAGTGTAGGAACCAAGGGATTGAACCATTTGATCTATGAGATCGTGGATAACTCCGTTGACGAACATTTGGCAGGACATTGCAGCCAGATTGATGTGACGTTGCGGGAAGACGGCACTGTCACCATACTGGATAATGGGCGAGGTATTCCCGTAGGAATTAATGAAAAAACAGGACTTCCAGCGGTGGAGGTGGTATTTACCATTCTGCATGCTGGTGGAAAATTTGGAGACGGAGGATACAAAATCTCCGGTGGTCTTCATGGAGTTGGTGCCTCCGTTGTAAATGCTCTTTCCGAGTGGTTAGAGGTAAAAATCTACAGTGAGGGAAAGGTGTACCAGCAGATGTATGAGCGGGGAAAACCGGTAGCACCTTTGGAGGTAATCGGTACCTGTCTCAAAAAGAAGACCGGGACGGAGGTAACCTTCTTACCAGATGGAGAAATTTTTGAAAAGACTTACTTTAAGGCGTCCTCTATTAAGAATCGTCTCCATGAGACTGCCTATTTAAATCCAGAACTTTCCCTTCATTTTGTAAATCAGAGAAGCGGCGAGGAAGAGGATGTGGTATTCCATGAGCCGGAGGGAATCATCGCCTATGTAAAGGAGATGAATAAGGGAAAACAGACCGTCAGTGATGTGGTTTATTTTAAGCGCATGGTAGAAGGCATTGAGACAGAGGTTGCCTTCCAGTATACGGATGAATTCCAGGAAAATATCATGGGATTTTGTAATAATATCTATACTATGGAGGGTGGAACCCATCTTACCGGATTTAAGACAAGATTTACCGTGGTGATGAATCAGTATGCCCGAGAACTGGGTATTTTAAAGGAAAAGGATTCCAATTTTACCGGGGCAGACATAAGAAATGGCATGACAGCCGTTATAGCGGTAAAACATCCGGAACCTCGCTTTGAGGGACAGACCAAGACCAAATTGGATAATCCGGACGCTGGAAAGACGGTGGGGGATGTGACCGCGGAGGAGACAGTGCTCTACTTTGACAAACACCTGGACATGTTAAAGAAAATTCTTTCCTGTGCAGAAAAATCCGCCAAAATCCGAAAAGCAGAGGAAAAAGCAAAGAATAATCTTTTGGCAAAACCAAAATTTTCCTGTGATACC
>CAYLUV010000132.1:0-5402 GCA_964386955.1 uncultured Lachnospiraceae bacterium | reverse complement strand
ACGCCGCTCGACCTATGGTACTCGAATCCAAAAATCATCACTCCTATTTCTTCTTCATTGTTCCGGATTTTCCCGGATATTGTTATGTTGCTGCGGTCAAACGTTCCTACTTTTTAGGCTTCCCTTGACGCTAATATCTTATTATTGTATCGCCAAGCCTTACCATTGTCAATAGCTCCCCTTCGTACTTGGAAATTTTTCCCTATCTCTTTCGGATAAACACTGGCATAGGTGGGTTATTTGGTTTATTGACAAAAGGACAAGCTATCACATCATATTCTCTGGCTGGAAGATTTTTCACCCACTCCATAACAGCATCCTTTTCTTCAAATCCGGTATCCCCGCCGCTGTAGATACACACGCACAAAATGCCCTCTCTTTTTAATATCTTTATGCTCTTTTCCAGTGCCCGCAAGGTGGTTTCCTTTTTAGTAGCAATCTGATGATCTCCACCGGGAAGGTATCCAAGATTAAATAGGATGGCTGCTGCACTTTCCTCTTTTGCGTAGAAATCCATGGTTTCATGGCCACCCAACACAAATTGCACATTCTCTTCATAACCATTTTGGGTAATTCGTTCTTTCGCCGCAGCTATGGCTTCCTCCTGCACGTCAAATGCCAATACCCTGCCCTTTTTTTCTGTTTTTTCACAGAGATATAATGTATCCTTTCCCTTTCCTGCAGTGGCATCCACACAAAAATCCCCTTCTTCTATATATAAAGATAAAATCTGGTGAATCCAGTCTGTGATGGTAAATACTTTTTGTTTCATGGTTCTCTCCTTTTTTTCTTGCTTTTTCTTTTATCCATGTTAAGATTAAATATATCACTTACAAATGGAGGAAATATTATGTTTGTTGAAATATTAAAAGTCATTCTCCTAGGCATTGTGGAAGGAATTACAGAGTGGCTTCCCATCAGCAGTACCGGTCACATGCTTTTGGTAGATGAATTTATTCACCTGAAGATGAGTGAAGAATTTCTTGAATTCTTTTTTGTGGCCATTCAGCTTGGAGCGATTTTAGCTGTCTGCATCGTATTTTTCCAGAAATTATGGCCCTTTGGCAAATCCAAACGCCAGCGTAACCAGACTTTAAGTCTCTGGTCTAAAGTAATCGTAGGTTGTATTCCTGCCGGAGTGCTGGGTATCCTGCTGGATGATTTTCTGGATACTTATTTTTATAACTGGCAGACCATCTCCTTCACCCTGATCTTATATGGTATCTTCTTTATCATTATAGAAAGACAGCAGAAAAAACGCCAGGGTGGCATCAGTGATTTCCGTCAGCTATCTTACAAGACAGCCTTTTTGATTGGATGTTTTCAGGTATTAGCCTTAATTCCTGGTACTTCCCGTTCCGGCGCTACCATCCTTGGGGCGCTTCTCCTTGGTACATCCCGTTTTATTGCCACGGAATATTCCTTTTACTTATCCATTCCAGTTATGTTTGGGGCCAGCTTGTTAAAATTATTAAAGTTTGGCTTTGCCTTCTCCGGTATGGAAATCTTTGTATTATTCCTCGGCATGTTTGTTGCCTTTGCTGTATCCATTATCGCCATCAAATTCTTACTGGGCTACATCAAGAAAAATGATTTCACCGCCTTTGGTATCTACCGCATCATCTTAGGTGCTTTGGTAATTCTCTACGGTGTGTGTATCGGATTTTAATGACTCAATCTTAGTAACATAAGAGGGTATCCGCTTTGGATACCCTCATTTTTTTATACCTATTGACTTGGCACAGCGGTGGTTGTGTCTGTACCTTGATCCGCTGTATTATTATCCTCTTCCTGTACTTGCTGTTCTAACTGCCAGGTTTCTTTTGTGTGTTTGTCGCAGGTCTTCTTCTTAAATTTCTTTGGAAGAATATATTCCGTATCCCAAGTCTTCGTGCTGTATTTTTCTTCTTTTAGAAGATATACTTTCTCTTCTTTGCTGGTTTCTGGACAATACTCGCCTGCCGGCAATTCAGAATCCTTACAGATCATGACCTTCGTGTGCATATTGCACTTCTTCTTCGGTTCTGTTCCCTTCTCAAAGTATTCTTTCACAACACACTTGTTTTCTTTATCCAAATCACAGACACCTTCCACTGCCAAAAGTCCGGATTTCTTACAGATTGTTCTGGAAACAATACTGCTGCAGGATGAGAACTCCTTGTAGGAAAGATCTTTCTCCCAAATCACATTGTCCATAATCTTTCGCCAGATTGCCTTTGGAAAATTAGAACCGCTAAAACTATTGTTAATGTCATATCCCATCCACACAGAAGCCGTGTAGTATGGAGTATAACCGGCAAACCAAAAGTCCACATCGTTGGTGGTGGTACCGGTTTTTCCCGCTGCCGGCATACCGGAAGCAAGGCTTGCCCTAGTACCCGTTCCCTTCTTAATTACATCCTTCATGGCGTTGGTCAACAGCCATGAGGTAGATTCCTTCATCACGCGTTTTTTTTCTTTTTTATTCTTATAAAGCACGTTTCCATCGTGATCTACAATCTTGGTATATAGTCTCGGTTTTACATAAACACCACTATTGGCAACGGCAGAATACGCCGCCGTCAGTTCCATATTAGTTACACCGTTGGTAATTCCTCCAAGGGCCAATGGCTGCACCACATCGGAAAGCACTTTTCCATTGGCATCCACTTCATTTTCCACCAAAGTGGTAAATCCTAACTTCTTCAAATAGTCAAATCCCACCTTCGGTGTTACCTGTTCCATCGTCTTGGCCGTTACAATGTTCAAGGAATAGGTAATGGCATCTCTCACCGTACAAAGTCCACGATAACCAGAATAATAGTTATTTACCGCTGTGTTGGTTCCCGCATAGTCATATGGAGCATCGTCGTATACCGTAGCCAAGGTTTTTCCTTTTGTATCCAGTGCCGGAAGAAATGCCGCCAATGGTTTAAAGGTAGAACCTGGCTGTCTTGTGGTTACTGTAGCACGGTTTAAGGAAAGATTGGATGTCTTTTCACCACGACCTCCCGCCAGTGCCAGCACTTTACCATCCTTTTGGTTGATGAGGGTAACAGAAGCCTGTGGCTGAATCACCATATTGAAGCTCTCTCCTGTCACCTTGTCACTTTCTTTTACCACAGATTTGCGGAATGCCTTCACATCCTTTTCTGCCTGTTTCTTGGAACTATAGATCAGACTGGCAGATTTTCTACCTTTCTTCTTCACATAAGCCTTCACATCATATTCGGAGTAGTTTTTCTCTGTACCATCTTCCTTCAAAATAGAAAGACGATATGTCAAAGCATATCCACTGCTGGACGGATAATTTTCATCACTGTTTACTACAGAATCCACAATCTTTTGGATACTGGTATCCTGTGTACTGTAAATGGTCAAGCCATCTCGGTAAAGCTTGTTGTATGCCTGAGTCTGGGTATATCCCAGTTCTGTCTTCATATCTTCCACAACCTGCTTGATCAGGGCATCTACAAAGTAAGAATATACATCATTCTCATTTTTTTCGGAATCCACCTTCTGGATTCTCTCATACACTTCATCCTGCAGTGCTTCCTTGTACTCTTTCTCACTGATCAACCCTTGATTCAACATCTTGGAAAGGATGCGTTCCCTTCTCTCTCTATTATGTTCTGGCTGTTCCAGAGGGTCGTAATAGGTAGGATTTCGTGTAATTGCCGCCAAAACAGCACATTCTGATAAGGCTAAATCCTTGGTGCTCTTATCAAAATAGAGATTGGCCGCCGCTTCCACACCTAATGTCCCCTGTCCTAAGTTGATAGTGTTCAGATAATTTTTCAAAATCTCTGCTTTACTAAATTTCTTTTCCACCTGCAGTGCCAGATAAATCTCCTGAACCTTACGCTTTACTTTTGCAAATACATTTGTCTCTCCTGCAGCCGCATTAAAAACATTATTTTTTATAAGCTGCTGTGTAATCGTACTGGCACCTTCGCTGATTCCTCCACTTGCCACATTGGCAAAGAGGGCGCGGATAATACCCTTCACATCGATTCCTTTGTGTTCAAAAAATCTCGCATCCTCCACTGCCACAAAGGCATTCTGGAGATTCTCCGGCATATCATCATATTCAATATCAATTCGGTTGGATGTATAATCCGACAACTGCTGAATAAGCTTCCCATCCTTGTCCACAATGTTGGTGACGAAACCGGTAGGTCCAATATCAATCTCCGCCACATCCGGCGCACTAGCAATCAAGCCTCGCAACACTCCAATTCCCACACCAGCAACAATGCTGACAATTAACAAAAATGCCACAATAAAGGCCCGGAAGGAAAGAAATTTTATCTTCTGCTTTCTTCTTTTTTTCTTCGTATTCAACCGCTTTTCCCGCTGTTGAATCGACTTTTTATTATAATTCATCAGATTCCTCCTTAATTATATACAGTATACCAAAAAATGAGCTTTATTAAAAGGACTATTTTCTTTCCCATTCTTTTTTGTAAAAAAATGATTGCTTTTCCGTTTTCTTGTAGTATAATACTTTTATACTGTCTTTTCGCGATTCCTTTGTAGATCATTTCTAAGGAGGTAATCCCTATGATTAACACCAAGTTCTATGATACAAGAATCACAACTACCCCTTCTGGGACAATTTTGACTTTGGACTATTATTTATTAAAGACAATCTCACGTTCTTCCATTTTTTATGGTATCAAGGTTTGCTCCAAACAGCCTACTCCCCAACCACATATCTATACTGAACAGGTATCTAATATTTCTAATTCTATGGATGACGTATCTACACTGTTGCACCTTTGCGCAGATCATTTTGTTACTCCTACTGATTTAATTACTGCACTGGACACCTTGATGAATCTCGACGTATAGTGCTATACTATTTTCATAAGGAGGTTTCTTATGGAAATAGAACGAAAATATTTATTAAAATCTTTACCTGCAAATTTAGAGCAGTACCCTTCTCGTCAAATTGAACAGGCCTATTTATGCACCTCTCCTGTGGTGCGGATTCGTCATCTGGACGACCAATATATTCTAACCTATAAATCCGGCGGTATGCTTGCCCGACAGGAAGTGGAACTTCCCCTTACTGCGTCTTCCTACCTTCATCTTCGCCAAAAAGCCGATGGCACTATCCTTTCTAAGAAACGATATCTCTTGCCTCTGGGAGATCATCTCACCATTGAACTGGATGTATTTCAAGGAATGTTGGAAGGATTTGTTATGGCTGAGGTAGAATTTTCCACCATGGAAGAAGCAGACAAGTTTACAGCGCCAGATTGGTTCGGTATGGATGTCACTTTTAATTCTCATTTTCACAACAGCAACATCAGTTCTATGAATGAGGAACAGCGAAAAGCATTTATGGAATATTATCACAAGCTACTGGTAAGCTCCTAATCCCTCGGGCTGTTACAGCACCTAAAACACATATTTAT
>CAYLUV010000131.1:0-5443 GCA_964386955.1 uncultured Lachnospiraceae bacterium | reverse complement strand
TCCATCATTTCTTTGATTGTCCCGCCGAGAAGATCCTTCAGTGCATCCTGGATATTTTCAGCAGTCTGAATGTCGTATTCTTCTAAAAGCTGATGAATGATGTTTTTCTTTCTCTTGACATAATAAAAGGCCTCCGGATGATGATTTATTTTATCATAGAAGACTTTCTATATCATCATTTACAGAAAAAGTATGTATTGATGTTTGTTTAAATGGTTTTCGCCTATATGTGAAAGCCTTTTTTGCAACAATTCGTATACTTGGTAGGAAATATCTTTGATAGTGGATGAAACAGCTTGTCGTTTTATCCACTATCAAAGATATTTCTTCAAAAAACTAACTACAAAAAAGGTATAATTTTGTTTTTTTCAGTCCATGCTGTAAGAGAAAGGACTGAGCCTATGAAAACAAAAAAACGAATAGAATATTTATTTTGTATAATTATCATTTGGAGCGTAGTTCTGATTCAGGGCTGCGCTCTTTTGCATGAATCCGGGGAGGAGAGGAGTTTGGAAGTGTTTCAGACCCTGCAGCTTGCCTCCATGGAGGGAAGTGTGGATATTCACGCCTCCTTTAATAAGCTCTATTTGAATCAGGAGGAGAAGGAAAATGTGCTGCGGCAGTTGGCCGCGGAGCTTGGGATGGAGAAAGGGTATGAGGTAAAAGACGACTCTAAGGACAATTTTGAGCGAATGCTCCTTGTGTGGAAGGAAGAGAAGGAGGAAATCAATCTTTCCATTACCACGATTATGATGCCCATGGGGGATGGAAATTATCGGCAGGAACAGTATATCTATATGACCTGTGAGGTGAAGGAAGACATAGAAAAATTGTTGTCCTATAAAACTTTGATGGAAAAAATGATGAAGCGAAGAGGTCTTGTGCCTTCTGCTAATCTGAATTTTAGAGGCAGTAAGAGTGGTAAAATGTCATTAAAAGAGAAACAGAATGTGACTAATTTTCTGTTTCGTTCTCTCGAAGCCAGAGAAGTGGAGTCTGTAAAGGAGGAGGAACTTTATACGGTGTATGGTTACAGCGATCTTTTAAAGGATTCTGTGGCTTATGGAGAGAACGAGATCAATTTGAATCTAGCGTTTACCTTCGACGAACAGAAGGGAGAGACGGTATTTTACCTGTCCATGCCCTATATTCGGAGCGATTATTAGAAGAAGCTAAGGTTGAAACATTTTTTGTTTGCGATAGTAACGTTGCCGGCGACATAGGATTTCGTCACAGAGCATTGCCTGAATGAAGTCCTTGCCGGATACGGTCTCTAAATCTGGCAGCTGAGAGGCAATCTGGTGGGTGATTTTTTCCAGGGTTACTTTGTCGGGACATTCATCGTAGAGAAAACTGCCTTCGTATTCCAAGCGATCGCAGGTGTCCTCCATAATGTCAAAGAGCCGTTTCGCTGGCGGTGGACAGAGCTGTTTCATATAAGTATAGTCATTGTCGATGAGGGATTCATCTACCATAAAACGTTCTGGTGCTAATTTCATTTTTCTGGTTGCTCCAACTTTGCTATACTAAAAGATTATGAATCCACAGGGAAAATGTGAAGGTTTTCTTATTTTTTTGTAAAAGGGTTTGTGTTTTTGCTTATGAACCGCTACAATAAAACTGGGATGGCAGGAGAAAAAAGACAATGTCATCAAAAGAGAAAAAAGACAAAAGGAAGAATAGAATATGAAACAATTAGCGAAAGAAATGAAAGATAGAATTTCTGTCCATTTAATACATATTACCATTAGTAATCCGAGAATCAAGGGCGGTGTAAAGAAAGTGATTCTTCGCCCCATTGAACTGAAAAATGAGATTTTTTATCAAAAATCCGCCTATGAGGAAAAGAAGGTGTTCCATGAAAATCTCACAGAGGAAGGATGCAGAGTAGCCATCGACCAGCTTTTGGAGGAGTTTAAGCAAGTGGAACTGGTGACGGAAGAAGAGCGACTGACAGCACTAATCAGCAAAAAAGGAAAGGCAACCATCAAGATTAAGAGAAACTGTTGTGCGCCGAAGGAACGAGATCTGGCTCATAATAGAAAAAAAGAATATTTGATTCCAGAGGGAACAGCGATTCCATATTTAGTGGATCTTGGTGTTATGACAAAGGAGGGAAAGATTGTTCATTCCCGCTATGATAAATATCGTCAGATTAATCGATTTTTGGAGTTTATTGAGGATGTTTTATCTAGTCTGCCAAAGGACAGAACGGTGCGTATTCTTGATTTTGGATGCGGCAAATCCTATTTGACCTTTGCCATGTATGAGTATCTCCATGAGCGAAAGGGCTATGAGGTGGAGATGATTGGTTTGGATTTGAAGGAAGATGTGATGGAGCACTGTAATCAGTTAGCAGAAAAATATGGATATGAGAATCTCCGATTCTATACCGGCGATATTGCAGATTATGAGGATGAGAACCCAATCGATATGGTAGTAACCCTCCATGCTTGTGATACAGCCACAGACTATGCCTTGGAGAAAGCAGTACACTGGGGTGCAAAGGTTATTTTGTCTGTGCCATGCTGTCAGCATGAGTTGAACCAGAAGATTGTCAATACAGATTTGGCACCGATTATGGATTATGGTCTTTTAAAAGAACGTTTTGCGGCGCTTTTGACAGATGGACTTCGAGCAAAACTTCTGGAGGAACAGGGATATCAAGTGCAGATTTTAGAATTTATTGATATGGAACATACGCCAAAGAATATTTTAATCCGAGGCATTTATACAGGGAAAAAAGCGGATACGGCCCTGGTAGACCGCTGCGATGCCATGTTAAATAGCAAGGGCACTTTAGAAAAACTCTTAAGAAAGGGTGAAAATTAATGAAAAAACAGAGAATCATCCGCGGCGTTGTGCTAACGTTTGTGTTTTTTCTGTCCTTAGTGGGATTTAATGCATATTATGAGGCAAAAAATGAGGGGGCTTCGGAGATGACGAAGGCTACCCTTCCTGTACTGTCCATTCGGTTAAATGACAGAGAAGTAAACCAGATGCAGGGCTATCTGGGAGACATTGATGCAGCTTTATTGCGAGATTCCATCACCCCTATTGATTCTAAGGGAAAGATTACCCTAGAGCTTACAGACTATGACTACGACATTACTGCCATCAATTATCAGATCTTTTATGGTGGTAAAGATAGCCTCTTGGAAGAAGGAGTATTAAACAAGCTTTCCGAGGAAGAAGAAAGAAAAAGCCAGGATCTGGAGCTTACTAGTACTTTAAAAGAGGGGGAAGAATATCTGGTGCAGTTTACTATAAGGCTGGATTCCAGTCGAAAAGTAAATTATTTTTCCCGCCTAAAGTACGGAACGGATTTTCACTACAAAGAGAGTGTGGATTACGCACTAAAATTAAGTGATATGATGCTGGAAAAGAATGATACATTGAATGCCTATCTGGAACCAGATAAAGAGATGATTAATAACAATCTGGCTTCTGTTACCATTCATTCCAGTTTTGAGGCAGTTACCTACGCCCAAGCAAAACCAAAGCGGGAGAGTGATGTGGCAATTACCATCAAGGAGATCAACAAAGACTACACCGCAGTGGAACTTCGTTGGACCTGTTCTATCACCAATGGAAAGGGACAGGAGCAGTACTGTGATGTGGTGGAAAATTATAAGGTGCGATACAGCGCCACCCGCATGTATCTGTTAGACTATGAAAGGTCTCAGGAGAGCGTATACAATCCAGAGTACATCGATCGAGCAAACAATCGTCTGCCTCTTGGCATTGGTGCCAATGAGAATGTAGCTTACTTGGCTTCCAAAGACAATGAAAAGGTTTGCTTTGTAAAGAATCGCCAGCTCTGGTACTATAGCTATCAGGCTACGGCAGTGACAAAGGTATTTAGCTTCCAGACAGAGGGAGAAGGGGATTCGAGAACGGGACATAATCAGCACGATATTCAGATTCTTGCCATGGATGAGGAAGGAAATATTGATTTTGTTGTCTATGGCTATATGAACCGAGGACGCCATGAAGGAGAAAATGGTATATTACTCTATCATTTTGCTGCGGAGGACAGCACCATCACGGAACTTGCCTTTATGCCGACGACGATACCATATCAGAATCTGCAGGAAGACATGAAGAAATTTTCTTATCTCAATAAAGATGGGGTGTTTTATTTTCTTTTGGACGGTACGTTATATCAGGTAAATACCTTGACGGGAGAATGGGAGATATTGCGCACCAATCTGGTGAATAACTGTCTTACTGCATCCAGCGACAATCACATTATCGCGATTCAGGAAAAGGAGAACAGTACAGAAAATAAGAAGATTACCCTTCTTAACCTAAATACCGGAAAAGAAGTAACTATAACCTGTGAGGAGAATGAGAGAATCCAGTCCGCAGGATTTGTACTGACAGATTTTATCTATGGCATTGCAGATCAAAGCAATGTGGAGATTACAAAGGGAGGGACAACCCAATTCCCGATGAAAGAAATTCGCATTGTGGATGAAAATGGAGCGGATGTAAAAAAATACAGCAAGAGAGGCAACTATATTATTGATACAGAGGTGAAGGGAAGTGTTATTACTCTGACCTATGGAAGAAAATCCGGTAAAACCTACAAGGAATCCGGCAACGAGCATATTCGTTACAAACAGGAGGATACCGGAAGCAGCATCGCTTTGGAGTACGGTTATGACGGTACCTGTTATAATCAGGTGTATGTAGGATTTCCACCTTATATTTATGTGCAGACAGTGCCGGCACTGAAGGTGACAAAGGAGATTGTGTCCAACGATAGCCGCATTGTAAATATTCAGCAGAGCAACATGGAGATTACCCAGTATCTGGTTTATGCCAACGGTGCTTTGGTGGAGACCTGTAATACCGCTTATGAAGCTATAAAAAAGGCGGAGGAAATCCGAGGGCTTGTGGTAAATAATCAGCGACAGACCATTTGGGAGAGCAATATTCCTTCTTACAATCAGGTGATTGGTCTTAACATGAAGAAAGCGGATCGAAAATCCGATACGCTGGCGGCTTGCATATCTATGATTTGTGACATGGAAGGCTATGAGGGAAATTTTGATGAGATACGTCTGCAGACGGGAAGTCAGATCAAAACCATAGAAAAATATATTAGAAATGGTGTGGTAAATCTCTACGGTCTTGCCCTCAGTGATGTGCTCTATTACGTAGGAAAAGATACTCCAGTCATTGCAGGAATCGAGGAAGGGCACTATGTGTTGGTGATGAGTTACAATAGCACAAAGGTCCGCTATATGGATCCACTGTCTGGGGAAGAAAATGTTTTGGAACGAGAAGCCTTCGAAGATAAGATGAAAGCATCTGGAAACGAATACTATTCTTATATAAAATAATAAAAATTTAGGGGGTGTGAGATTGTCACACTCCCTTTTGTTATCTCGCTTATTTGATTAACAAAAATCTTGCCAGTGCAAAGATAAGAAGA
>CAYLUV010000130.1:0-5553 GCA_964386955.1 uncultured Lachnospiraceae bacterium | reverse complement strand
ATTACATAACATGATAAAAAACATCCGTCAGTAATGGCGGGTGTTTTCATTTAGGTAAGCGCTGAATAATAAGGTGGATTTAATTCATCCCCAAAACCGCCTATAATGATTGCTAGGAAGCGCAAGCATTTTACTCAACCTTCAGTGCTAGAGGCAAGCGTTTTACTCTATCTTCAAGGAGCGATCATTATGAACCCCAATGGTGTAAGAAAACCTGAACAGATCAAACTTATCATGGAATGCCGCCGGAGTGGTCTTTCCGACTATCAATGGTGTCAAAGCCAGGGTATCAATCCCGGAACGTTCTACAACTGGGTCAGCAAACTACGGAAAGCGGGTTATACTATTCCGGATTCGGAAAGCAAAACTTCAGAAGTGCCTGTCAGACAGGAAGTGGTTAGGCTTAACCTGGTAGAACGCGAGATATCTACCCCTGCCATGGTGGAGCAAAATGCCAGCCATTTAGCCTTACCTGATATTCCGTGTATTGCTGCCGAGATTGAATGCGGAAATATCAAAGTGCGTCTTTTTAACGGAGCTGACACTGCCGTGGTTCAAAATACTCTTCAGTGCATTGGAGGTATGTCTCATGCTTGGTGATATTTCCGGTGCAACAAACATCTACATCATCACGGGGTACACGGACATGAGAAAAAGCGTGGACGGTCTGTGTGCCATTGTAATGGATCAAATGAAGGCGGAACCAAACGGTCATTCCATATATCTTTTCTGTGGCAAACGCTGCGACCGCATTAAGGTTCTGCTCCGTGAGCCGGATGGGTATGTCCTTTTATATAAACGGCTTGATGCGGTGCAGGGAAAATACCGCTGGCCAAGAAACAGTTCGGAAGTAAAAGCCATCACCTGGCAGCAATTCGACTGGCTTATGTCAGGGCTTGAAATTGAACAGCCAAAGGCTCTCCGAACAGCCTGAACCACTTGATTTTACTGGCTTTTTCGCCGTTTTTGTGGTATACTTAATACATGAATTAACAGGAGAAAAAGTATGCCACGTTCAGCAAAAGACATCCAGCTTACAGAGCTTAAGGATACCATTTTAAAACTGAATGAATTAATTTCAGCGCAGACAAAATCAATGGTTTCTTTGAACAAGACCATCGAAGAACTGCGTCAGGAACTGAGCAACAAGCAGGCTGAAGTAGATTATCTGAAATCCAAACTTTTTGGTTCTTCCAGCGAAAAGTTTAAAGTACCTTTTCCGGGACAGATGAATCTCTTTGAAGAAGAACCGCAGGATGACCGGATTCCCGAAATCATAGAACCGGAAATCATAGAACCGGAAATCATAGAGGTCACTGCCCACAAGCGGGAACGTAAGTCCAAAGCCACCTATGAAGAGATGTTTGATAATCTTCCCCACAGGCAGGTTCTGCTGGATACCCTGACAGAGGAAGAAAAACTGTGCCCTGTCTGCGGAACAGAAATGTTTTCCATCGGAACCGAGATTGCCCGCACAGAGCTTGCTGGATATGATACACAGCAGATGTGCGATACCCTTCCGACAGTTTTAAATCTTGCCGCCACCGGAAGTATAGACCTTGCATCGGCATCGGATATGGTAACGGATGCCATGTCAGCACTCGGAATGGGTGTAAGTGAATCAGAAAAAATGGTAGACCAGATGGCAAAAACAGCATCCAGTACCAATACTTCAGTAGCACAGCTTGGTGAGGGAATCCTTACCATTGGTGCAACAGCAAAGTCTATTAAATAATGTACAAAACCCTGTTTTTCACGGTATTTCAGACACTGTGCAACTACGCATAGTGTCTTTTTTTACACTTTTGCATTGTTCCGTTATTTTGACAAATGTTGTTCCGATATTATTGATATTGTTCCGTTAAAGTGGTATACTATATCTTAGATTGGAGGGATAGTCTATGTTTATGACAGTAAAACAGGCTTCTGAAAAATGGGGCATTTCTGATAGAAGAATCCGAGTTCTTTGCGCTGAAGGGAAAATTCCGGGTGCGTACCAGGAAGGTCGCGGATGGAAAATTCCTGTGGATGCAAAGAAACCTGCCGATGGTCGTTACAAATCAAAGGAGAGCCTTTTGGCGCAAATCGACCGTAAAAAGGTTGAGTTGGACGGCAGAAGACCTTTAACAGCGGGCGAAGTAGCAAGGCTTAACGAGGAGTTTATCGTGGAATACACATACAACTCTAACGCCATCGAAGGAAATACACTTACCTTGCGAGAAACAGACTTGGTACTCCGAGGTCTTACGATTGACCAGAAACCATTAAAGGACCACATGGAGGCAGTCGGTCATAAAGAAGCATTTGATTTTGTGAGTGAACTTGTGAAAGATAATGTTCCGATTAGTGAGAGCATCATCAAACAGATTCACTATCTTGTCCTTGCCGATAAGAAAGAAGACCGTGGTGTATACCGCAGAGTTCCGGTTCGTATTATGGGCGCACAGCATGAACCTGTGCAGCCGTATCTTATTGAACCGAAGATGGAACAGTTGTTACGTGATTTTGCTGAAAGCACAGAGCATATCGTAACAAAACTGGCTCGTTTCCATATCGAGTTTGAGGGCATCCATCCTTTTATTGACGGTAACGGCAGAACCGGAAGACTGCTTGTAAATTTTGAGTTGATGAAAGCAGGGTTTCCGCCTATCGACATTAAGTTTACTGATAGAATTGCCTACTACAACGCATTTGATGAGTATCATGTAAAACATAATCTTTCCGCGATGGAAAATCTGTTTGCAGGATACATCAATGCAAGGTTGGATATGTATTTAGATATGTTGCAGGATTAACCGACCTGCTTTTGAACAAGGAGGTCCCCAATGCCTTTTGAAATAGTACGAAATGATATTGTAAATATGCAAGTGGATGCAGTGGTAAACACTGCAAATCCGAACCCTGTCATCGGCTCCGGCGTTGACAGCGGAATACATAAAAAAGCCGGACATGAGCTGCTTGCGGCAAGACAGAAAATTGGCTGCATTGAGTTCGGTGATGCGGTTATCACTCCCGGATTTGGATTGGATGCCAAGTATGTTATCCATACAGTAGGACCTATTTGGGAGGATGGCAACCACGGAGAGGAACAGATTCTGTCCTCGTGTTACAGAAAGTCCCTGGCAGTGGCTAAAGAGTATGAGTGCGAGTCTATTGCATTTCCTTTGATAGCCACAGGAAATTATGGCTTTCCGAAGCCTCTCGCACTGCAAATTGCTGTTCGTGAAATCAGCACTTTCCTCTTGGAAAATGAAATGCAGATTTACCTGGTTGTGTTTGGCAAAGAAGCCTTCGCATTGTCGGAAAAACTGTTCAAATCCGTCAGTAGCTACATTGATGAAAATTATATCCGCAGCAAAACACTTGATGAATATGGAACGGAAAGCGTATATGGTTCACGGCTTGAAACAAGGCGGATAAGAGAACGACTGAAACGGAGCAATCGAATCCATGAGGATATTTGTCCGTCACAAGCATTGGAAGAGTGCCTTGATATGTCCGTTGGGGCAGCGATTCCAATGGACTCTAATGATTGGGGACAGTTACTGAAAGATCTGGATGCAGGCTTTTCTGAAACGCTTCTGCAGCTTATCGACCGCACCGGAAAGAAAGACTCTGAAATTTACAAAAAAGCCAATGTGGACAGAAAACTGTTCTCGAAAATCCGGAATAATATGGATTACAAGCCATCCAAGACAACTGCACTGGCTTTTGCTTTTGCGCTGGAACTGGATATTAATGAAACAAAAGATTTTATAGGTAGAGCAGGGTTTGCGCTCTCTCACAGCAGTAAGTTTGATGTAATTGTGGAGTATTTCCTGGTAAACAGAAACTACAATGTATTTGAATTGAATGAGGTTCTGTTTGCTTTTGACCAGTCGCTTATCGGTGCATAAAAATGTCGCATACCATGCGACCATCCATTCTCCTGTTTTTCTTATAATGAAATCACAATAAAAAACAGGAGGATTTCAAAAATGACAGAACTTGTATTTATTTTAGACCGCAGTGGTTCCATGTCGGGACTGGAAAAAGACACTATCGGAGGATTCAACTCCATGTTGGAAAAGCAGCGTAAGGAGCCGGGTGATGCCGTAGTATCCACAGTGCTGTTTGACAACGAAACAGAGGTTATTCATGACCGTGTTGCCATTGCAGACGTACCGAACCTCACGGACAAGGAATATTTCGTGCGTGGCTGCACTGCACTTCTGGATGCCGTTGGTGGTGCAATCCACCACATCGGGAATGTTCACAAATATGCCCGTAAAGAAGATGTGCCGGAAAAGACCCTCTTTATCATCACCACTGATGGCATGGAAAATGCCAGCCACCGTTACACCTACGATAAGGTGCGTCACATGATTGAGCGTCAGAAGGAGCGTTATGGTTGGGAGTTCCTTTTCCTTGGAGCAAATATCGACGCAGCGGCAGAAGCCAGAAGATTTGGCATCGATGAATCGATGGCTGCCAACTATCACTGTGATGAGGCTGGAACTGCTCTCAACTACGAGGTTATCAGCGAGGCGATTACCAGTGTAAGAGCGTGTGCAGCACCGCTTAGTGCTGACTGGAAAAAGAAGATTGATGCGGATTATAAGAAACGAGGTGGCAAGAGATGATTGGAGCAATCTTAGGTGATATCATCGGCAGTCCTTATGAATTTGACCGTGGTAACAAGAGTAAGGAGTTCCCTTTGTTCTCTTGTAAATCCACCTATACGGATGATACCGTAATGACTCTGGCTGTCGGTTTGACTTTTCTTGATGCACAGCCGTGCACCTCGGATGATTGGATTTTGCGAATCATTGCTAATCGTATGCGCCAGTTTGGAAAGATGTATCCGAATGCCGGATACGGAGGAATGTTCCGACAGTGGCTTCGTAATCCGGAGTGCAAGGCTTATAATAGTTTTGGTAATGGCTCTGCAATGCGTGTTTCCTCGGTTGCGTGGTTATATAACGATATTGATGCTGTCCGACACGCAGCAAGGCTTTCTGCCGAAGTTACTCACAACCATCCGGAAGGAATCAAGGGTGCTGAAGCAACTGCCAGTGCTATCTTCCTGGCAAGGACTGGACATAGCAAAGCGGAAATTAAGGAATACATTGAACATGAATTTGGTTATGCGCTGAATCGTACTTGCGATGAAATCAGACCCGGATATTTTCATACAGAAACCTGCATGGAAACAGTGCCGGAGGCCATCACGGCATTCTTGGAAGGAAACAGCTTTGAAGATGTTATCCGAACTGCGGTATCCCTTGGTGGTGATTGTGATACACTGACGGCAATTGCGGGCAGCATTGCGGAAGGCTTTTATGGCGTTCCTGCTGAACTGAAGGAAGAATGCTATAAGCGTCTGCCGGAGCCATTGCTGAAAGTACTGAAAGTGTTTGAGGAGTACCTCGACCGAAGATAATATTGCTGAATGTATGCCTCCAACGTATTGCAGAATCAGCAGATAGCCGCTCAAGATTTACATATACAAGACCAGTTATGAAAAGTCAAGCTTAAATTAGCTGGAAATTAAAATATTCTTTTCGTGGTAAA
>CAYLUV010000129.1:0-5562 GCA_964386955.1 uncultured Lachnospiraceae bacterium | reverse complement strand
GTCTCTATCTAATCAAATTCTACAGCGGAAACGGCATGGAGGCATAAAAAATTGCGGAACTTTTTAAATGGAGAAAGACTCCCCAAAAAAGGTTCCGCATTTTTATTTTCTATTCGAAATAATTATTCTCTACTCAAAATTTTATTTTCCGTACAAAAATATAGGTTTAGGATTCGCTGATAATATTTTGCAGCCAAACACCCTTCTTCACCAGAATAAATCCCACAATACATTTGATCCAATCTGCCATCTGCACAAAGGTAAATATCACCAACACTGGAAGTGTTGTAAATCGACTGAGACAAAATGCCAGTGGAACGCTTATCACACAGATAAATACACTGTCGAAAAAGAAGGTAATCACCGTTTTTCCACCAGAACGCAGGGTAAAATAAGCCGCATGAAGAAAGGCATTTTGTGGCATAAACACTGCCTGAAGCATAATAAAACCTGTCGCGATGTGCTTTGCATTCTCCCCAGTGTTATAAAATTCTGGAAATACCGGTGCAAAGAGGAACATCAAAATGGCAATGCCCACACAGCAAAGAACCGAAAAGGCAATCATCTTGTTGTCTGTATCCTTCGCCTCTTCCATCTTTCCAGCTCCCAAAAGCTGTCCCACCACAATGGCCACGGCATTACCCAATGCAATAAATACCACATTAAACAAGTTTCCTATGGTATTCGCTATATTCTGTCCCGCCACTACGTCCAAGCCACGAACAGAATAACACTGCGCCAGGGCTGCCATGCCAATGGACCAGAATGCTTCATTGAGCATCAATGGGGATCCTTTTAAAATAATCTTCTTGGTAAGATCTGCCGGAATCAACAAAGTCTTGTAAAGTCCCTTCATATATGTGTTCTTTTCCTTGTGCATGTGTGTCCAGCCTACTACAAAAATCATCTCCACATAACGGGACATAGCCGTTGCTACGGCAGCACCTACAACACCAAGCGTTGGAAATCCAAATTTACCGTAAATCAGTAAATAGTTAAACACCAAATTCACCAACACAGCAACAATGCCCGCCTTCATAGGCACTACTGTCTCTCCGCATTCTCGCAAAGTGGAAGAATAAACCTGTACTACCATAAAAGCAGGAAGTCCCACTAACATTACTTTCAAATATTCCAGTCCATACTGCAGGGTCGCTGCCAAACTTGCTGCATCTCCATCATTTAAATAGAGCTGAATCAGTCTGGATCCCCCTGCTAAAAAAATAAAAATCGCCACAGCGGTAATTAACACCGCCAGCCATATCTTAAATCGGAAGGTATTTCGAACCCCTTCCTCATCCTTCTGTCCATAATACTGGGCAGTAAAAATGCCTGCACCGGACAGGCCTCCAAAAATACATAAATTGTACACGAAGATCAGCTGATTCACGATAGCCACACCGGACATCTGGGTCGTACCGACCTGCCCTACCATGATGTTATCCAATAGATTCACAAAGTTTGTAATTCCATTTTGCACCATAATCGGAATCGCAATCAGCATTACCATCTTATAAAATGCCTTATCTCCGATAAATTTTGTCTTCATTCTTTTCCACATGTTTCTCTCCTTGTATTTTGTCATTCCTGCGACAGATCAAATCCCATTTCTATCACCGAATTTTTAGAATAATTTACCACTTTAAAGAGTCAATTCTTGCCATTTGACATTTCCTGTGATATATTGATTTTATGTCAAATGTTGAATTATTGCAACAATTAATACAATTATCCTGAGCATATTAGAAAAGAATCTTTTTTAGAAAAGGTTCCTTCTTCCTTTTATTGCTCATAGAATAGAATGGAGGATATTATGGTATTAAAATGGAATATAACCATTCCTGAGCTGGCGGGCACAGAAGAGAGACGTGCATATATCTATCTTCCAACCACTTATTATGACCAACCAGAAAAAAGATACCCAGTTCTTTATATGTTTGATGGGCACAACTTGTTCTTTGATGAGGATGCCACCTACGGAAAAAGCTGGGGCTTAAAGGAGTACATGGATGTCACCGATACTCCCTTAATTATTGCAGCTGTGGAGTGTAACCATGGCGCCAACAACGAGCGTCTGCAAGAATACTCCCCCTATACTTTTGATGATCCCCAACTGGGACACATTCAGGGAAAAGGAAGACTGACGATGAAATGGCTCATCTATACCTTCAAAAAAGAGGTGGATAAAAAATTCCGCACCCTTCCCGACCGGGCACACACCTATATCGGAGGAAGTTCCATGGGCGGTCTTATGAGCCTTTTTGGGGTACTGCGGTATAATCACGTTTTTTCCAAGGCAGCAGCCCTCTCCCCATCCATCTGGTTTGCCCCAAACAAACTGATGAACATGATTACCAAAGGAAAGGTTCGACCAGACACAGTGATCTACATGGATTACGGACAAAATGAGATGTCTTACCGCAAAACAATGCCAAAGATGTACAGCAAAACAGTTGCTACCTTATTAAATAGAAACATCCTATTAACCAGCCGTATCGTGCCAAAGGGAACACACTCGGAGGCAAGTTGGGAAAAACAAATTCCATACTTTATGGAAACTTTACTATATGAAGAATGACTGCAGGAGGTACTCTACTATGGAAACACAATATTTTAAGCACTACAGCTCCTATCTCAATCGAGATATGGAATGTAAGGTCTACGGACACAGCGGTCGCCCCGTCCTTTTTATCCCTTGTCAAGATGGACGATTTTTTGATTTTGAAAATTTTAAACTGACCGACTACTGGGCACCTTACATTGAATCTGGAAAGGTAATGGTATTTGCCATTGACACCATTGATTTGGAAACCTGGTCAAATGCCGACGGCGATCCTTACTGGCGTATCCGCCGTCATGAGGACTGGATTCGCTACATCACCGATGAATTTGTTCCTTTTATGCGGGATATGGTAAACCAGAGAAACGGATGGACAGGCTATCCGGGTATCATGGTATTTGGCTGTAGCCTTGGCGCTACTCATGCGCTGAACTTATTCTACCGCAGACCAGATCTCTTTGATCGTCTTCTGGCGCTCTCCGGCATTTACACTGCAGAATATGGCTTCGGCAACTATATGGACAGTGTTGTCTATGACAATTCTCCCGTTCATTATTTAGAAAATATGCCTGCCGATCACCCATATATCCACCTTTACAACCAGAAAAAAGCCGTTGTCTGCGTGGGACTTGGCCCTTGGGAACTTCCAGATACCACAAGAAAATTGGCGGATATTTTTTACCGCAAAGGCATTCATCACCGGGTAGAATTCTGGGGCGAGGATGTAAAACACGACTGGGAATGGTGGTATAAACAGGTAGAATATTACCTTCCATATCTCTTAGAAGACAATTAAGACGGCCGACAATCTTTGTCTGCCACTGCCCTTTTTAAGGACAAAAGACACTATTTAATCTCACAACAAAACGAAAAGAGGCATTTTATGAAAAATTTTATTTTTATTTCACCAAACTTTCCAACTAACTATTGGCAATTTTGTAAGGCACTAAAAGATAACGGCATGAATGTGCTAGGAATTGGAGATGCACCTTACGAACAGTTGACCAGCGAATTACAAAACAGTTTACATGAATATTATAAAGTAGACAGTCTGGAAAACTATGACTCTGTTTACCGCGCTGTGGCTTACTTTATCCACAAATATGGACGCATCGACTGGCTGGATTCCAACAATGAATATTGGTTAGAGCGTGATGCTACCCTTCGTACCGACTTCCATATCGAGAGCGGTTTCCAAGTTTCCGACCTTCCTAGAATCAAATATAAATCAAAAATGAAACCATATTATCAGGCTGTAGGCATTCCTACCGCCAAATACTGTCTGACAGAGGATTACCAGACCTGCCTCTCCTTTATCCAGGAAGTAGGCTATCCCGTTATCACAAAACCAGACAACGGTGTTGGCGCATCTGACACTCATAAAATTTCAAACGAAGGAGAACTTCAACACTTTTTTGCCACTAAAGCGCCGGGTGTTTCCTACATTATGGAAGAGTATGTAAATGCAGAAGTAAATTCCTATGACGCTATTATCGATTCTCACGGCAATCCAATCTTTGAAACCGGAAACGTAACACCAAACTCCATCATGGATGTGGTAAACAACGAAGATAATTCCATCTATTATATTGTAAAAGAGCTTCCAGAGGATATGATTCGAGCTGGACGAAATGCCGTAAAAAGTTTTGGTGTAAAGAGCCGCTTTATTCACTTTGAATTTTTCCGTCTTTTGGAAGACCACGAAGGACTGGGCAAAAAAGGCGATGTCATTGCCTTAGAAGTAAATATGCGTCCATGCGGCGGTTTTACACCAGATATGATCAATTTTGCTCATAGCACAAACGTATACAAAATCTGGGCTGACATGATCTGCTACGATTCCTCTCTCCTTCCACAGGACGATCACGCTTTTTGTGCTTATGCCGGTCGCCGTGACGGCAAGAATTTCGTTATGGATCACAATGCTATCATGGAAAAATACGGCTCCAACATGAAAATGGTAGACCGCATCCCTGATGTACTGGCTGGTGCCATGGGAAATCAGATGTATGTAGCAAGATTCCATACAAAAGAAGAGCTGAATGCATTTTATAATGACGTCCTCGCTTGTTATTAAATCTTCAGAAAGTCTTCAAAAAATCTTCAAAAACTGCACACAGGCTTTTCACAAAAGAATTGTATAGTATAACCATCAAAGGAAAACAAACATATTTTTCTTTGATACTCTTTTTCATACAATTCTCCTCTTAAAAAAGGAAGAGATGCTTACAACCACTACTTGAGCATCTCTTCCTTGATTTTTATATAAATTTTATATAATATCAATATCTTCTATTTCTTTTATCATTTCGTTGAACATTTCCTCGCATCTGCATTTTCTCACCTATATTTGTGCTTTTGTTATACCATTGTACATGTATAAATCAATAGAACACATGATATGATTGAGACGTATGCTTATTTCTCCTTATCTGTCACACCATCATCTCCATAAAATAATATCTTTCTAAAAATATGTGACCGACACTAAATGTCATTTAACCACACAGTTGGTGGCTTATCATCTGGATGCGTATGTAGCCCACCAACTCCCCTTGGTTATTAATCATTGCATGTGTTATACTTTCGTTTCTCTCTACCCCAAACGCAGTATCACTCGAAATATTTTTTCCTAACACCTTTCCAGTTGAGTGGGATAATATGTACAAATCTTCATATGGTGTGCCATCTCTGTGTATAAGCGCTGCTTTTGCATATTTATATATGCTCTCATCTGTTTTTCCGATATGTGATTGAAGCTAAAGGCAAAAAAATAGACGCATCACAAGAGTTTTTTCTTAAATGATGTGTCTAATGTTCTTTTTTATAAATTTAGTCTAATTTATTTTCAAACCGTTCAAAAAAAGAAATTGTAATATATGTATTATTATGGTAAAATGCAACCTATGGAACAATCGTGTTGCAGGGTGGCTGACCTCTATTCCGTATAGAATGGAGGTGGTGCTAATGAAATTTGATTTTAAAGACCTTATGGCTTTTGG
>CAYLUV010000128.1:0-5575 GCA_964386955.1 uncultured Lachnospiraceae bacterium | reverse complement strand
GTGGAAATTTGTGATTTTGAAAGAGAAACGGAGGAGTGATTTTAGGTGAGAAAGAGTAATTTTGTAATTTAAGAAAAAGAGGAAGAATCCTGTGATTTCAAGAAAACAGGAGACACAGATTGGAGCAAAAAAAGAGGAGGAAAGAAAATGGGATATGAAAAAAATAACTGTGTGTACATAAAGTTTCCGGCGATACCGGAAAATGAAAAGCTGTCCAGAATGATGGCAGCAGCTTTTTTAGCAGAAATGAATCCTACGGTGGAGGAACTGGATGATGTAAAGACAGCTGTTTCTGAGGCGGTAACCAACTGCATTATCCACGCTTACGACCGAAAGGAGCGAAATCAAAAAGAGGTGGAACTTCATTTTTGGCGGGAAGAACAGCAACTCTGGATTACGGTGACAGACTGGGGAAAGGGTATAGAAAATGTATCCCAGGCTATGGAACCCATGTTTACCACAAGGCCAAAGGAGGAGCGATCCGGCATGGGGTTTTCCTTTATGGAAGCATTTATGGATGAAGTGATGGTGGAATCGGTGATAGAGAAGGGAACCAGAGTTCAGATGAAAAAAAGTATTGGGAACCGGAAAGTATGAGGTGGCATCGTTGGATCAAACAAGGGAGTTATTGCAGCGGGCAAAAGAAGGAGACAAGGATGCAAAAGATCGATTGGTAAAGGAAAATACAGGATTGGTGTGGAATATTATCCGAGGATTTCAAGGAAGGGGCTATGAGGCGGAAGATTTGTTTCAAATTGGCTGTATCGGGCTGATCAAGAGCATTGAACGATTTAATCTAAGCTATGATGTGAAATTTTCCACCTATGCCGTTCCCCTAATTACTGGGGAAATCAAGCGTTTTTTTCGGGATGATGGAATGATTAAAGTCTCAAGGCGCTGGAAGGAGGAGGGCTATAAGCTATACCGATTGACGGAGCAGCTTTCTCATGAACTGGGGCGGGAACCTACCATAAAGGAATTAAGTGAGCGCTCTAAACTGCCGGAGGAGGAAATTTTGCTGGCATTGGAGGCAAACAGTGAGGTGGATTCTTTAAATCGGACATTGACCAGTGAAGGAAAAGAAATCACCTTGATGGAAAAAATTCCAGAAGGTAGCAGTATGGAGGAAAAATTGACGGACCAATTGGCGCTGAAGCAGGCCATGAGTGGATTGTCGCAGCGGGAAAAAAAGCTTATTACCATGCGATATTTTCAAAATAAAACACAGACGGAGATAGCCAAGGTATTGGGAGTAAGCCAAGTACAGGTTAGCCGTCTGGAGAAAAAAGTACTGCTAAAGATGCGACAGTGTTTTCAGCAGTGAATAAAAAGAAAAGAGTGAGACATACTATCCCAAGGAGGAAAAGGTATGTCGAGATATATGATTTATATAAAACCGGAACAGAGTGTCTGCATTTCTCACAGAAAAGCAAAACTATCAGATGTGGCATCCATTTACTGTTCTGATCCAGAGGTCACCAATCAGGTGAAAAATATAAAGTTGTTTCATTTTCCCAATGAAAAAAATAGTAGATGTGTCATTTCTATTATGAAAATCATCGAAGAAATCAAGGCACTCTACCAAGACGCGGAGATTATCAACTTGGGAGAAAAGGACGTTCTAATCTATTATAAACAACCGGGGAGGAACCGCAAATGTTTTACTTATCTAAAGATAGCATTTGTCTGTCTCACTATATTTTTTGGATCTGCCATATCCATTATGGGATTTAACAATGATGTGGCACTGGAAGATGTATTTTCCAAAATCTATCAGATAACCACCGGAAATCCAAGGAAGGAACCTGGTATCATGCAGTTTTGCTACGTAATAGGCCTGTTTGTGGGTATGATAGTATTTTTTAACCATGCATCAAAGAAACGTCTGTCGGATGAGCCGACGCCGGTGGAAGTGCAGATGCGCGTCTACGAAAAGAATGTCAACACCGCCATTATTACTGGAAGTGGCAGAAAAGAGGAAGAAGTGGATGTGGATACTCAATGACTTATTTCTTGGATTTGTGGGGGCTTCTTTTGGCTTTGCTGTTGCGGGCGGCTATCTGGCACTGATTAGTATGATTGGCATTTTGCCTAGATTAGCCTCCACCACCAAAACAGCGAATCAATTGGTAACCTATGAAAATAGCCTAATCTATGGTGTATTGGTGGGGAATATAGCCCATATTTATGATTTTACCTTGCCCTTTGGCCGTTGCATCTGCATTTTGACGGGACTTTTTAGTGGAATTTTTGTGGGATGTCTTGCCGGTGCTTTAGCAGAGATTGTCAATGTCATCCCCATCTTTGCAAGGCGGGCAAAACTTCGAACAGGGATTCCCTATCTAATCTATGGATTAGCCATTGGAAAGGCGGTGGGAGCTTTTGTACAGTATTTTTTTTTGTAACGACAAGCTGTAAGCCGCGAAAATACACAGCGTGGATGAGTCTGTGACATAACGACGGAATAACAACGATACAGACGAAAGGAAGGAACAAAATATGCGAAAAGAACCATCCAAAGAATCTTATCAGGAGCTGGTGGACCAGCTCACACCCAAATATGACAGTCCAAAAAACTGCATCAAAGCCTTTCTGGTGGGAGGGCTGATCTGTCTTTTGGGGGAGATAATCAAACAAATTATGAAAAATCAATTTGGATTGGAGGAAGAAAGTGCCGGCAGTGTTGTCACACTGTCGTTGATTGGACTTAGTGTAATTCTTACAGGATTTAATCTATTTCCATCCATCGCTAAGTTTGGCGGAGCAGGATGCCTGGTGCCCATTACGGGATTTGCCAATTCTGTGGCATCTCCAGCGATTGAATATAAAAAGGAGGGGCATGTCTTTGGTATTGGCTGTAAAATTTTTACCATCGCCGGGCCAGTGATTTTGTACGGCATTATAGCAAGCTGGGTGTGTGGATTTATCTATTGGGTGTTGAAAATAATGGGAGCAGCGTAAGTTGCTCCCTATATCATGTGCTGCATGTCATATATTTTTATTGCAGTAAGAAGTGAAAATATGATACCATCTGCATATAAAAATATAAGAAAAGGCACAAGGAGGATGACATGAAAATTACAATGCTTGGAACAGGAAACGCCTTAGTGACAGAATGCTATAATACATGTTTTGTATTGGAGGAAGATGGAAAGTACTTTATGGTGGATGGAGGCGGTGGCAATACGATACTCCAACAATTGAAGAAAGCCAATATTGATTATAGAGATGTGAAAGATATATTTGTAACACACAAGCATATTGACCATTTGCTTGGAATTATTTGGATGGTTCGTGTCATTTGTCAAAGCATGGGAAAAGAACCCTATGAAGGTGAGCTGAATATCTATGGTCATGAAGAAGTAATTGGATTGATTCAGGAATTGTCGGAAAAATTATTGAATACAAAGGAGACAAAATTTATAGGAGACCGAGTACATCTTATTGCAGTAATAGATGGAGAACAGCGCAAGATTAATGGCTGGAATATAACATTTTTTGATATTGGTTCTACGAAAGCAAAACAGTTTGGATTTTCTATGGAACTAAAGAATCAGAGAAAACTTACTTGTTGTGGAGATGAACCATATAGCGACTGCGAGGCGCGTTATGTAGAGCACAGTGATTGGTTGCTGCATGAAGCATTTTGTCTCTATGGGGAAGCAGATATTTTTTCACCTTATGAGAAACATCACTCCACAGTAAAAGATGCTTGTGAATTGGCAGAAAAATTAAAAGTAAAAAATCTAATTTTGTATCATACAGAGGATAAAAATATTTTGGAGAGAAAGAGACTGTATGAGGAGGAAGGAACGCAATATTTTACTGGAAATCTTTATATACCAGAAGATTTAGAGACGATAGATTTAGAAGAAAAATGAGGCGGCATATTTATTTTTGTGAAGAAAAGTTCTGTTTTAGATATTGCAAGTAGAACAGAAATTGTGATACCATTTTGCATAGATAAGGGTAAGGAAAGAAGGAATGCGACATGAAAAAATGGAGAGAACATAAGTCAATTCAAAAAATGGTATATGCAGCCATGTTTTTGGCGCTGGGGCTGATTCTTCCCTTCTTTACTGGGCAGATTCCGCAGATTGGAAGTATGTTGCTTCCCATGCATATACCTGTGTTGGTGTGTGGTATGGTGTGCGGAACGGGCTATGGGGGTATCGTTGGATTTATTTTGCCGATTATGCGCTATTTCCTTTTTGGTATGCCTCCGATTTTTCCAACGGGAGTTGCCATGTCCTTCGAACTTGCCGCTTACGGAATGATTGCGGGAAAGCTTTATTATGAATCAAAGTGGAAATGTTGGTCGAATCTTTACTATTCCCTTATCACAGCTATGATAGGAGGAAGAATTGTCTGGGGAATTACCTATGGCATCTTTTGTGGTGTGGCAGGACAGACCTTTACTTTAGGTATTTTCTTAGCCAGTGCAGTGATCAACGCGGTGCCAGGTATTGTGCTGCAGCTTCTCTTTGTTCCGGTGCTGGTAAAAGCATTGCATCATACTGGTGTGGTGTGGGAGGAAAGACACTGCTTATAATTTAAAATTTTTAAATTGAAAAAGAGCCGTTTCATTATAGAAAACAACAATGAAACGGCATTTTTATTTTTGAAAATGCTCTTTGATAAAATTCAAGAATAGCTTGGCAGGAAAAGAAAGTGTCTTATCCTTTCTCCAGGCAAGAGATATGGTCCATTCATTTTCCCATTCCAGAGGAAGTTCAACAATTTGATTAGATATGACGTTTCTCGTAGCAGAGGGAATGGATAACGTGATGCCCTGATTTTGTTCCAGGAGAGGAATGAGATTAAATACATAGGGAGATTCGAATATAATATTGGGGTGAAGGTGGTGTTCTTCGCAAAAAGTATCAAAATTGATACGTCCCTTGTGATTTCGAGGATAAAGCAAGAGAGGATAATTATCCAGATCATGAGGGGATATTGTCTCCTTGGAGGCCAGAGGATGGTCTTTGTGGACATACACGTAGGCAGTTTCTTGAAAAACCGGATAGGTGTGAAAGTGTGTTGGGTCGATGGGATTGGCTAAAAAACCAATATCCCATTGTTCCCGCAGCAATTGTGCATCGGTATCCACTTCGGGAAATTCTTCGTAGTAAACTTTAATATCTGGATATTTCTTTTTGAATTCAAGAATCAACGACATATCCAAACAGTAAAAAGTACCATAAACACAGGCAATACGAAGCTCACCGGAGCAGGAGGTACGAATATGTTCCACTTCCTGATAAATCTGCTGAATATCCAAGCTGGCTTTCTTAAAATGATGGTACAGTCGTTGCCCATATTCTGTGGGAAGGACAGCAGCAGCAGTCCGATCAAATAGAGGAAATCCAAATTCTTTTTCCAAATTGGCAATGGAACGGCTCAATCCCTGCTGGGTAATAAATAGCGCTTTGCTGGCCTTTGTGAAGTTTTTTTCTTCGTATACTTTCAAAAAAAATTCAATCTGTTTTAGTTCCATAGCAATCTCTCTTTCTTGGGCATCTGTATTACTTTCCGAAAATGTAAAAAATCCGAATATATAAAGCTATTTTATCAT
>CAYLUV010000127.1:0-5609 GCA_964386955.1 uncultured Lachnospiraceae bacterium | reverse complement strand
GAGGATGCTGTGATTCGCCACGGCAGTATGGCAAAGATGAACCCTCCTCTTCGCCGTGAGGAAGACCGATTGGCTATCATTCAGGGATTGAAGGACGGTACCATCGACCTGATTGCCACCGATCACGCCCCTCACAGCACAGAGGAAAAGAATAAAGAACCGTTGTGGAATGCCCCTAGCGGTATTACTGGACTGGAAACGTCCCTTGGGCTTGGCATTACCTCCCTGGTAGAAAAAGGTCACCTTACTCTGATGGAACTTTTAGAAAAGATGACCATCAATCCGGCTCGATTATATCAGCTTCCAGGAGGCGATATTTCGGTAGGTGCCCCTGCTGATTTTGTAATCTTTGATCCAAAGGAAAGCTGGGAAGTAAAGGATTTTGCATCCAAATCCACCAACACCCCATTTATTGGTAAAACACTGCTTGGTAAGATTCATTACACTATCTGCGGCGGTGAGATTATTTACAATAAAGACGAGGTAATTTCCCATGATTGATAAACACACTTTTCTTTCCACCTACAACCTTTCCGGAGATGTATTTGAGGAAGCTGGCATTACCTGGGAAGAATTGGAGCGCATCGGAACAGAATACGAAAAAATAGAGGATCATCTGCGCAGTCTTGGCAAAAATTTTGTCAATGACTACCTGTATGACATTGAAAAGGCCGGCATTCACTCCTACCGCTACCGCACCAAACAGGTGGGGCATGTACTGGAAAAGGTGTTGCGCAAGAAAAAGGAAAATCCAGAGAAATTTGCTTCTCTGGATCACACTAATTTTTATAAATTTATGACAGATTTGATTGGCATCCGTGTCTTTTTCCTGTACCGGGAGGATTGGATTCATTTTCATCGGTATATCACAAGTATCTTTGAAAATGATCCTGCCTGCTATGTGTCAGACCGACTGGCGGATTTTGACGAAAATCCCAATCACTGCTACATAGCAGAACGTCCTAAAGTGTACAAACGTGCCGGGGATAGCCGTATCTACGACAAAAAGGAGATTGACATCAAATCCGATGGCATTTACCGCTCGCTCCACTACATTGTAAAATACAAAGGTTACTATGTGGAAGTGCAGGGACGTACCCTTTTTGAGGAAGGCTGGAGTGAAATCGACCACGATATTGTCTATCCATATTATCAGGATGACGAGACGCTAAAAGATTTCTCCAAACTTTTAAATCGTCTTTCCGGTATGGCGGACGAGATGAGTTCTTACTTTCGCCGCCTAAAAGAGGAGAAGGAGAAATAGTCTCCTTCTCCCCTCTTCCTGTATTGGGCAAATTTGTACTTTTTATGTCAATCAAAGGCCAAATAATCGTTCTGCATTTCGATAAGCAATCAATTCTTTCTCTTCTTCCGTGATAGGCGCCTGCTGGATAAATGGTTTTGCCCCTTCGTTGCTGATGAATGGACAGTCTACGGAATGAATAATGCGGTCTGCGCCAACCACTTCCACACAGAATTTCAGCTGTGGATAGTCAAAAATTCCACTTGGTGTAATATATACATTTTCTTTAAAGGTCTCTGTAACTGTACGATCCAGTTTTGTAACGGACTGTGGCATAGATTGATCCAATCTGGATAAAAAGAATGGAAGCATCTCTCCCCAATGTCCCGCAATCAACTGTAGCTTTGGAAATTGTTCAAATCGACCTGCCAAAATGGTTCTCAAAACTTGTATTCCGGCTTCGTTATGCCAACCCCAGCCGTGAAGAGACAATCTTGCACTAATTTCGTCTCCCAAACCTCCATAATAAGGTTCCTGTACTGCTTTTAACGGCGCACCGGGATGAATATAAATTGGCAGTGAAAGTGCCTCACAAGCCTCTAAAATTGGCAAGAAACTCTTGTCATCAAGAAATTCATTTCCAGCGGATGCTCTTCCTGCAAGCAAAATACCCTGAAATCCCATTGCCTTAATGCGTTCTGCTTCTTTGGCAGCTTCCTTTGGATTAGACCAAGGAAGCAATGCAAAAGCACCATATCGATCCGGATGTTTCTTTACAACCTGTTCTACATAGTCGTTGGTCTCTCTTACAATGGCAGGGGCTTCCTTCGCTGGAAGCAGCTGTGATTTTACAGGGCAGGATAAAATCTGCATGGTAATCCCATGTTTATCCATGTCTTCAATCCGACACTTATCCAAATCACCAAATAATTCCGGGTCCGCATCATAAGGGCGTCCCGCAACATGAGCCATGGCAGTATATGGGGCATCTTTCGCTATATATTTTGCCAGATGCTGGTTAATCGGCGCACCCGCCAGATGCTCTTCTATTGTAATAATCTTCATATGTCACCTCACATGATCGGCTTTCCGTCGATCCATACTTGTTTTATTTTTGCTGTATCTTCTATTCTTCTATCTGGTCTTCCCTCCACCAGAATCATGGTTGCTCTTTTTCCTTCTACTATCCTTCCAAGGCCTTCTATACCAAAAGCATCTGCCACATTCCTTGTGGCACTGGATAACACATCCTCTTTTCTCATTCCTGCTTTTGTCAAAAGTTCCAGTTCCCGATGAAAAGAAGTACCATAGGCTACCGCTGGAGCAAAGGAACCTACATTGGCATCTGTGGCAGCTAAAATCTTCACTCCATTTTCATAAAGCAGCTTCACTGCATGTTCTGCATTTGGATACTGTTCCGGTTTGTACCCATTTCTGCCGCTCTTGGAAAAGGTCTCCATCATCACCAATGTTGGCGCCACCACAATTCCTTGTTCGGCTATCCTTTTGGCAAGTTCCTCTGGAAATACTTCCTTCATAGGCACATGGATTAAAATATCCACACCACATTCCACAGACAGCTGCACTGCCTTTACGGAAACTGCATGAACCGCTACCTTTAACCCATTGTTATGGGCTTCCGTACAAATTTCACGAAATACGTTTTTTAACATAAGGTTTGGTTCCATAAGCAACACTTTAATGTAAACTGCGCCTTCCTTTACCGCTTTTTTTACATAGGCTTTTCCGTTTAAAGTTCCCATGGTCATACCAAGGGAGGAAACAATGGTGAAAGGCTTCGCATTTTCAACCAGTGAGGAAGAAGCTGCCACATCACAGGTACCGACAATACCATTTTTTAGCATGGTATCCACTTGATTCATGGAAATCATATGGGTATGCCCATCCAGCAATCCCGGCATGAAAAAGCAGCTGTCATCCGCCTCTTTGGATTCTGTAATCTTTGCAATTTTTCCATTTTGTATCACAACGGAAGCGTTCTCTACTACCTTTTCCCCATCGAAAAAGGGATGGTTTAGTATGATCTCCTTCTGCTGTTTCTCCGCACTTTCCTTTTTTTCCACAGACACCAATTCACTGTATTTCATGACGGTCCCAAAGAGATTGCTCATTACTAAGTAATTGGCGCGAACCACCACGGTGTCCCCCACCTTTATCTTGCTGTAATGGGCATCTGTAGGAAAAATCACAAGGGCATATGTTTTTCCCTCTGGGCTGTCAGAAATCTCGATGGATGGCTTGTTGTGAATGTCCGGCCCTACCTTTTTGGCAACTCCGGTAACCTCAAAACGCTTATCTACATATGTGTCAAAAAAGCGATCTGCATTTTCCATAAACTCGTCATATAAATCTTTTACCACAAAGGGCTTTTCCTGTTGCATCAGCGGCATTTCTGACGTTTCAATCCGATGGGTTTTGAGATTAGATGGATGTTTCGGATAAAATTTTAGTTCTTCTGTATGCATGAATTTCTCCTATCTATCATTTATGCTAAGGACATGCGACCGTTTGTAAATACAAAATTTCGCATACCTCTTCCACTAATTTTTTCTGCAGGACACGCCGCCTCGATTCGAGCGATATCCTCCTCTGTCAGTGTAATCTGCAACGCTTCTATGGCGCTCATCAGATGATCTGGATTTGTAGTTCCGATTAAACTCTGCACATGATCATATTTTGCCAAAGACCAGGCAAGAGCGAGTTGTGACAAGGAAACTCCCTTTTCCTCCGCAATGTCTTTTACTGCCTTTATCAGAGGCAGGTTTGTCTCCCTGTGTTGTGGTGCCAACATACCTCTGGCAAAACCAGGATGATCTGCCTGTTCCAGTACATGATCTGCCAAAAGTCCATGTCCCACCGTTCCAAAAGCTAAAACATTTACTCCCAGTTCTTTTGCTGTATCCAGCAGTTCCTTCTCGATACCTCGGTCGATCAAGGAATAGGACATTTCTACAGTGTGTATTGGATGTACCTTGCAAGCTCGGCGCAATGTTTCCGCGTCCACCATAGAAAGTCCAATGTGACGCACATATCCTGCTTTTACCTGTTCTGCAACGGCTCCCACAACTTCCTCCACCGGAATCTCTGTGTCCTGTCTGGCTGGCTGATAGAGATCCACATATTCCAGCCCTAATCGGTGTAAAGAATTGGCAAGATGTGCTTTTACATGAAATGGATTGACATCCAGTCCATAGATACCGCCCCCTGGTTGTGGCAGTACACCAAATTTTACAGATAAAAAGTAACGATCCCGCGCAATTCCCCGCAGCGCTTCTCCGGTAACCATCTCACTTTCGCCACCACCATAAAATTCTCCGGTGTTAAATAGCGTAATTCCCGCATCCAACGCAGCGTGAACTGTTTTTATGGAAGTCTCTCTATTTCTAAAATGCATTCCCATTGTACCAAGGCCGAGTCTTTTTTTATCTGTCATAGCTAGTTCCTCCTATTTCATTTCTACGTTTTTCACTTCCACCTTAAACATCAAAAAATGCTCTGACTCAGAGGAATCGTGATGCATTTTTAAAATCGGTGTCTCTTCGTACATTTTCTGTCGCAGTGCTGGATCCTTACATTCGCTGGCAATTCCTGTGATACGAATCCATTCTCTTCCGGCAGGTTTTTTGGCGATAATCTGAATATGTCCGTCTGCCCGCATCTGTTTGTGTGCTTCGTTAAAATCATTGGTGGACAGATAAAGATCTTCCCCCACTTCCATCACTGCACCAAAAGGTCTTCCTGCTGGATAATCCCCGTTCATTGTCAACACATAAAAAACTCCACATTCTTTTAAAAATTCATAAGTTTTACTCATAATTTACCTCCACTGTTATGTTGTTGTGTTACTTTCGTTAAAAGCTCTGCCAGTACTTCCACTTCCATCTCTGACAAGCCCTTCGTCATCTCTTTTTCAATAGAATCTGCCAGTACAATAAATTCTTCCCTTTTGCTCTCGGCATATTCTGTCAATACAAGGAGTTTGCTGCGTTTATCCTCCGGATTTGGAATACGTTTTACATAATCACTTTTTTCCAGTTTTTGAATCAATCCCGTAACCGTCGGATTTGTCATAGAAAACGCTTCTTCTATATCCACCTGTCTGACAGAATACGCAGGTGATTTGTACAAAATCATCAAAATACGAAACTGACTATTTGATAATTGATATGGTGTGAGAAGCTGATTCACATATTTATCAAAAATCAATGCACTTTTTTTGATTAGTACTGAAACTTTTTCTCTTTCCACTCTATCCCCTCCTATAAAAAAGATAGTTTCCTATGTATTATAGCATAAAATATTCCCTTTACCATTTCTTTTTTATCTATTATACTATATAGTAAAT
>CAYLUV010000126.1:0-5642 GCA_964386955.1 uncultured Lachnospiraceae bacterium | reverse complement strand
TCTCTACGATCACCACGATGCAGAAGGATTTATCAACCTCTTTGGTCTCTCCTTACGCATGCGTGCCTTACTGGATGCTGAAAGAGAAGGAAAATAATCATTCCATATATGAATTAAGACAAAAACGATGAGAAACTTCTTTTTAGTTTCTCATCGTTTTATGTATAGGATATTTTATCTTTTCTTTGGAAAACATCCCCTTCTTTTTTCGCTATATTTCATGGATTTTGGGAGATACTAGACTGCACCAATATTTTCAGTTTAACTGTCAAGGAGTGCATCACATGAAACCATTTTACCGCATCTTAGAGGCCCTGTTCCTCTTCTTTTTTGGAGGAATCCTCTACTACTGTTTGGAACTCATCTTTCGTGGCCATTCCCACTACAGCATGATTCTATGCGGTGGTTTGGTTTTTTATTTTGTCAGTCTTTTGAATCGACATTTTGAGAATTCTCTTACTTTAATCACGAGACTTATCCTCTCTTCCATGATTATTACCGGAATGGAACTTCTTTTTGGAATTATTTTCAATCTGCATCTAGGATACAGCGTATGGGATTACTCCGAACACGCCATCCATTATCGGGGACAGATTTGCTTGACTTTTTCCATCCTTTGGTTCTTCCTCTCCTTCCCCCTTTTCTGGCTAGAAAGGAAGATACGTCTTGCCTTCTCCTCCCTTTTACGATAAAATATCACCCGAAGTAACATTATTTTACATTGAAACATTTATACGAAACGAGGAATTATTATGGCACAATTATGGGGCGGTCGTTTCACAAAAGAAACAGACCAGTTAGTTTATAATTTTAACGCATCTATTGGCTTTGACCAAAAATTTTACAAACAGGACATTCAGGGTTCCATGGCACATGTTAAAATGCTTTCTTCCGTTGGCATTTTAACAGATGAAGAAAAAGAACAAATTCTGGCGGGACTCACTGGAATCTTAGAAGATGTGGAAAACGGTGTCTTGGAAATTACCAGCGAGTACGAAGATATCCACAGTTTTGTAGAGGCCAACTTAATTGACCGCATCGGTGACGCTGGAAAAAAACTTCACACCGGAAGAAGCCGAAACGATCAGGTTGCTTTGGATATGAAACTTTACACCAGAGACGAGATTGGAGAGATTAAAGGTCTTCTCTATGAATTGATGGCTGTCCTTCACCGTATTATGGAGGAAAACATCCACACTTATATGCCTGGCTTTACTCATTTACAGAAAGCACAGCCTGTTACATTGGCTCACCATGTGGGTGCTTATATGGAGATGTTCAAACGTGACTATAGCCGTCTTTGCGACATCTACGACCGTATGAACTACTGTCCTCTTGGTTCCGGCGCACTGGCTGGCACTACATATCCACTGGACCGCGAAATGACCGCATCTTTACTTGGGTTTGCCGGTCCAACCTTAAACAGCATGGATTCTGTTTCCGACAGAGACTATCTCATCGAACTTTTATCTGCTCTCTCCACCATTATGATGCATTTAAGCCGTTTTTGTGAAGAAATCATCATTTGGAACTCCAACGAATATCAGTTTGTGGAGATTGACGATGCTTACAGCACCGGAAGCAGCATTATGCCACAGAAGAAAAATCCAGACATTGCAGAGTTAGTTCGCGGCAAAGTAGGACGTGTCTACGGTGCCCTGACTACGATGTTGACCACTATGAAAGGGATTCCTCTGGCTTACAACAAAGATATGCAGGAAGACAAAGAGCTTACCTTTGATGCCATCGACACGGTAAAGGGTTGCCTTGGTCTTTTCACCGGCATGGTAGATACTATGACCTTCAAAAAAGAAAATATGGCAAAGAGCGCCATGAACGGATTTACCAATGCTACAGACGCTGCTGACTATCTGGTAAATCACGGGGTTCCATTCCGTGATGCCCACGGAATTGTTGGCCGTCTGGTACTTACCTGTATCGATAAAGGCATCTCTCTGGACGATCTTACTCTGGAAGAATACAAAGAGATCAGCCCAGTGTTTGAGGAAGACATCTACGATGCCATCAGTTTAGAGACTTGTGTGGAGAAGCGAAACACCATAGGCGCACCTGGTCCGGATGCCATGATGAAAGTAATCGAACAAAACCGCTTCTATCTGAACGCAATCAAAGAGATTCCAAATGAAATTATATAAAAAATTAACCTTCCTTGTGCTGCTGGTGGGCATTTTTCTTCTCACCGGCTGCGGCATCGAAGTATCCACAGACCTCTCCTTACAGGAGGGCTTTCAGGGAACCCGGACCATCACCTGTTATGTATCCAATCAGGATTTGAAGGGATATTTAAATGGGGATGTGGCAACCATCGACGATATCATCGAAAAAAATTGTCCCGACTGTTTTTCCTATCAAAAGAGAGCCTTGGACAAAGGGTATCAATTCCTTTTTACCCTGTCCTTTTCTTCCTTGGAGGAGTACAAATCACAGGTCAGTTCTGTCTTAAATTTTAGTCCGGAGATTACTTTTCAGTACACCGATAGTCTCTTTTCCAACAGTATCTCTCTAAAGGAAAACTTTTCCAGCAAAGACCTTCTCTGTTGGTTCGAGATTCTCCTAAAGGAAGAATACAACCTGTCTGACAGCAAGATTACTTCCCTCTGGGAGATGAAAGACAGTATCCTCCATTGGAACGAAAAGACGTACAAAAGTGCCTCTGACAACATCACACTCTCTGAGAGCAAACAGTTTGCCTTTGACGGCATCGAGCTTTACACAGAGGAAAAAGAGAATCGTAGCTTTGAGCGAAAATTGGTATTTAAAATTCCAAAAGAAACCTTGGACACGGAAGTGCTGAATTTGCAAAAAGCCTTCCAAAAAATAACACCGAAAGATGCTTCTGGCACATGGACTGGCACAAAAGTAGGGAAAAATTATGAGATTGTCTTTACTGCATCTGATTTTTCTTCCCTCTCCGGCACAACCAATGAAATTCTAAGCGGTACCAAAGGAAAAGGAACTTCTTCCTTTACCTTCGCCGACTATCAGATTTTCAAATTCCGTACAGAACAAAAGGAAACCCTCTCCTTCTCTCGCTTTTTAAGCACCAAGGATAACCAAGTTTCTGTCACATACTATTATAAACCAAGTTCCTTTACGAAGACCAATGTGACGGAGATGCAGCAAAAAGTAAACAATTCCTTTACCGGAACCACAAACAAGAAGGACTACTATCTCCTTTACAAAGGAACATGTGACAACCTGTCTCTTCGTTACCTGGGAGATGTGGTAACTCCAGTCGATTCTTACTCCGTTACCACGAACCTTTTAGAACACGGGCAGTTTCAGCGAACCTTCCAGTTCCGCTACCAGGATATTTACACCAAGGACGAGATGGAATATCTTTTGACCTTCTTCCAGAAAAATCAGACTTCCAAATGGAATATTACTATGGAAAGGGGCATTCTCACCATCACACAGACCGGAACTCCGGAAAATCTCAACGAAGTTTCCCGCCTGTTTTTTGGTTCCGATGATAATACCATCCAGTATCAAAAGAATCACACTATCTTTTCTTCCACCGCATCCACTCATTTGGAGGAAGTCATTGATCTTTCTCGCTTTTTGGGGGATGCCAACAAAGAAACCGCCGGAACCTACCATTTTCAGGCAGATGCCAGCGAAACACTCCGCAAATTTTCTATAGATTCGAATCACTGTCAAGTTTCCATCAAAAGTGGAGCAGACAGCAATTCCTACGATGCCGAAATCAGCGGAAATCGTTTCTTTGTGAACTACGAGGGAAATGTTTATTATGGTCCTGGTGTCCTGCTCCTTGTAGCAGCTGTGGTTGTTTTACTGCTTCTCTTGCTTTTCTTTATAAAGCAAAACCCTATGAAGGGAACAAACAATAGAAAAAAGACATCATAAAATAAAAAGGTGACCCCAAGAAGTAGATTTTACTCTACTTCTCAGGATCACCTTTTTCTATGTCACGCATTTTTAAGTGTCTTTTTCTACAGAAAGTCTTTTATTTGGATGATACATTCTCCTTGATATGTACATCCAATTTATTGTAAGGAATTTCGATTCCTTTCTTGTCAAATTCTACTTTAATCTGCTCTAACACAGCCCATCGCACCTTCCAATAGCTGTCCATAGGAACCCAGAACCGAAGTCCCATCTCCACACAGCTCTCTGCAAAATTGTGCACAAAGATCTGCAATGGTTTATCTTCCTCAATGATGGCTTCCTCCTGACCTTTGGCAATGGATTCCAGTACATTCTTCACCTCATCAATAGGCTGATCATAGCTAATACCGATGATAAGATCAATTCTTCTATAGTTAGAGCGTGTTACATTGGTAAGACTGGTGTTGGAGATAATACCATTTGGAATTACCACCACCTTATTGTCTGTGGTTTTTAATTTGGTATAGAAGAGATCAATATCACAGACTGTACCTTCATTTTTGGAGTGATCCTCCACGATATAGTCCCCAATCTGAAATGGGCGCAAAATCAAAATCAAAACCCCACCCGCAATATTGCTAAGACTCCCCTGCAGAGCAAGACCGATGGCTACCGTTGCAGAACCAAAAAGGGCAACAATACTGGAGGTAGCAACCCCAAGTTTTGTCACAGCAATAAAAATAACAACCGCCTTCAATCCCAAATCTGTAAAAGAGTAGAGAAAACGCACCACGCCTTCATCGATGGTATTGCTCTTGTGAAGAAGTTTCTTCACCCAGTTAGCCACGTATTTTGCAACTTTAAATCCAATAAACACAATAAGAGCTGCCACAATAAAATTTCCCAGAAAACCCACCAGGGCATCCACGAAACCTTCGCCATATTGCAGCAGCTTCTTCCATGACACACTTGTCAACTGATTCATTCTATAGTTCCTTTCCATTAAAAATATACTTTTTCACAATAAATTCTCGAAGAAATATCTTGACTTTCCCTTTAAGAGATTGTCAAACATATTTCTTCAAGAATTACAAAAAGTATGCTCTATTTTTCTGTAATGTATCCCTGTGCTGTTAAGAGTTCTGCACAAAGTAAAGCACCACCTGCAGCGCCACGTACTGTATTGTGGGAAAGTCCTACAAACTTGTAGTCGTAAACACTGTCTTCTCTTAAACGACCCATGGAAACACCCATACCGCCTTCAAAATCTTTATCTAACTGTACCTGTGGTCTGTTGTCTTCTTCCAAGTACTGGATAAACTGTTTTGGTGCATGTGGAAGTTCTAATTCCTGTGGAAGTCCTTTGAAGTTTACCCAACGGTCGATGATCTGTTCTTTTGTTGGTTTTTTGCGGAATTTTACAAATACTGCCGCAGTATGACCATCTAATACAGGAACACGAATACACTGGGTTGTAATCTTAGGTTCTTCCGCCTTTACGATAACACCGTCTTCTACCTTACCAAAGATACGAAGAGGTTCCTGCTCACTCTTTTCTTCCTCGCCGCCGATGTAAGGAATGATATTCCCTACCATCTCTGGCCAATTTGCAAAAGTTTTTCCTGCACCGGAAATTGCCTGATAAGTAGTTGCAACTACTTCATATGGCTCAAACTCGCGAAGTGCAAATAAGGCAGGCGCATAACTCTGGATAGAGCAGTTTGGTTTTACTGCTACGAAACCTCTTGTTGTACCAAGACGTTTCTTCTGTG
>CAYLUV010000125.1:0-5820 GCA_964386955.1 uncultured Lachnospiraceae bacterium | reverse complement strand
GGATTAGGATACCCTGGGGAAACATTCCCTACATAGCAGACAGCAGAAGGGAGCTGAACATAAAATGGGTAAATATTTTGGTACAGATGGTTTCAGAGGAGAGGCAAACGTGGTGCTCACTGTGGAACACGCATATAAAGTAGGTAGATTTTTGGGATGGTATTATGGACGCGATCACAAGGCGAAGATCGTAATCGGAAAGGATACCAGAAGAAGCAGTTATATGTTTGAATATTCTCTGGTGGCAGGTCTTACGGCATCAGGAGCAGACGCATATCTTCTTCATGTTACCACAACACCAAGTGTGTCCTATGTGGTTCGTACAGAAGGGTTTGACGCAGGTATTATGATTTCTGCCAGCCACAATCCGTTCTATGACAACGGCATCAAAGTGTTAAATGGCAAAGGGGAGAAGCTGGAAGCGGAAGTGGAAGCGAAGATTGAGGCTTACATCGATGGCACCAGCGAAGAAATTCCATTTGCGGTGAAGGAAGACATCGGACGCACCGTGGATTATGTGATGGGACGTAACCGTTACATCGGTTATCTTATTTCTTTGGCAACTCGTTCCTTTAAGAACGTAAAGGTTGGTCTGGATTGCTCCAACGGAAGTGCTTCTTCCATTGCAAAAAATGTATTCGACGCTTTGGGTGCGAAGACTTATGTAATCAACAATGAGCCAAACGGAACCAATATCAATACAAACTGTGGTTCTACCCACATAGATGTTTTAAAGAACTATGTGGTAGAGAATGGACTGGACGTGGGATTTGCCTACGACGGTGACGCAGACCGCTGTATCGCAGTGGATCACACAGGAAGAATTATCGATGGAGATTTGATTTTGTATGTGTGCGGCTGCTACATGAAAGAAAATGGTATGTTGAAAAACGATACGGTTGTAACTACCGTAATGTCTAACTTAGGACTTTATAAGGCATTCGATAAAGCGGGAATTCATTATGAAAAGACTGCAGTTGGGGATAAATATGTATATGAAAATATGGTGACAAAAAATAACTGTCTCGGTGGAGAACAGTCCGGTCATATTATTTTCAGCAAACATGCCACCACAGGAGATGGTATTTTAACCTCTCTGAAAGTGATGGAAGTAATGCTGGAAAAGAAAGAAACACTTCACAATCTAGCAAAAGAAGTAAAAATTTATCCACAGCTTTTGAAAAATGTTCGTGTACATTCCAAACCAGAGGCACAGGCAGATGAGGATGTGAAGGCAGCAGTGAATGCGGTGGCTGAGGCACTGGGTGACGAGGGAAGAATCCTGGTTCGCGAAAGTGGTACTGAGCTGGTAATCCGCGTTATGGTGGAAGCAGCTTCCGACGAACTTTGTGAGAAATATGTGGATCAGGTGATTGATGTGATTCGTGCCAAGGGACACATTGTAGGATAATAAAAGAGGCGATATAAATGAACACAGAATTATGTAAAGTAACAGAAGAAACTTTATATGGCCAAAGAGAACAAGAATATCTGGAACAGGCAGCCATGCTTTTGCAAAAGGGAGAAGTGGTTGCCTTTCCAACGGAGACAGTCTACGGACTGGGAGCCAATGGAATGGATGCTGCGGCATCAGGAAAAATCTATGCGGCTAAGGGAAGACCTTCAGACAACCCTTTGATTTTGCATATTGCGGATTTTCAGCAGCTGGAGGGTATTGCAGAGGATATTTCTGAGGATGCATGGAAGATTATGCGGGCTTTTTGGCCAGGCCCGATGACCATTGTGCTGAAGAAAAAGGCGGAAGTGCCAAAGGAAACTACAGGGGGATTGGATACGGTAGCGATTCGTATGCCAAATCATCCAGTGGCAAGAGAATTGCTGCAAAAGGCAGGACTTCCCATTGCGGCACCAAGTGCCAACCGCTCTGGTAGACCTAGCCCGACAGAAGCCTTTCACGTGATGGAGGATATGAAAGGGCATATTCCGATGATCATTGATGGCGGTAAAGTGGGGATTGGGATTGAATCTACCATTATCGATATGACAGGGGAAAAGCCGGTTATTTTAAGACCAGGCTATATTACACCGGAGATGATCGATCAGGTGGTGGCAGGGGTTTCCATCGATCCGGCTATTTTAGGGGGACCGATGGCGGCAGGATTGAAGCCTAAAGCACCGGGTATGAAATACCGTCATTATGCTCCGGCAGGAGACATGTGGCTGGTGGAAGGGCAAAATGATGTTGTTGTGGCAAAAATCAATGCCCTGACGAAGGAAAAGCAACAAGAGGGATATCGGGTTGCCATTATTGGCACCGATGAAAATATGGAGTATTACAGTGCCGATGTGGTAAAAAGCATAGGCAGTAGAAAAGATCCGGAGACCATAGCGGCAAATCTCTATGGAACACTTCGGGAGATGGATCAGTTGGGGGTTCAAATTATTTATGGTGAAAGCTTTGAGGAAGGAGAATTCTACGGAGCAATCAGAAACCGAATTTTAAAGGCGGCTGGTTATCAGGTGCTGAAAGTATAGAAGGAGGCTGTATGAGTTATTATAAGAACATCATTATAGTTGGAACCAATAATACAAGCAGAAGTTTTATGGCGGAGGCTGTGCTGCAGCAGCTTTTTCGTGAAAAAGGGATGGAAGAGGTGGAAGTCATCTCCAGAGGTTTGGTAGTGCTTTTTCCAGAACCGGTACATCCCATGGCAGCAAAGGTAGTGGCGGAAGCCGGATATGTGATCCGTGATTTTTCTGCTTCTAAGCTATCTGGAGAAGAGGTAGAAGAAGCAGATTTATTAATCACCATTACGCCGGAGGAAAAGGAACGACTTTTGGCAGAATTTGCAGATGAACTGGGAGAAGAGAGGAAAGTTGTGACTTTGAGTGAGTTGGCGGGGGAAAAGGGCGGTGTCCCAAATCCTTATGGAAAAGAAAAAGAAGATTACGCCTGCTGTCTGGTAACCATAAGACGAATGTTGGAAAGTAGTTTTGCAAATATATGCGGAAAGGATAGCGGAGAGAATGTTTGATCCAAAGGTTGGAAAGACATTGGCATTGATCTCCCAGCTTGGCATTAACATGATTGTGCCAATTTTGATGATGGGCTGGTTGGGAAACTGGCTGGCGGACAAATGCCAGATGCCGCTTCTTTTTCCCCTCTGTCTGTTTTTGGGTATTGCAGGGGGCTTTCGCTCTGTTTATAGTTTGATTGAGCCATTGTTAAGGGATGGCAAAAAGGAGAAAAAAGACCATGAGACAGACAAATAAGGCCATCTGGACGGTGATTGATGTCTGGATTGGGCTGGGAATTTATTTTATTATTTTTGAGATGATAGGACTTATTTTTGTGGAAAATCGGTTATCCTATAGTTTGGGGCTTCTTGTGGGGTGTGTGACAGCAGCATTCCTGATTTGGAATATGTTTGTCTCCATCGACAGCGCCCTGGATCTGACTCCCCAGGAGGCAGAGAAATTTACAAAAAAGAAAGCCTTTTTTCGTGGGTTAGTTATGTTAGTTGTGGCATTTTTAGGTATGAGACTTCAAAACATAAGTTTTACCGCCATCGTCATTGGGATGTTGGGCCTTAAAATTGCAGCTTTTATGCAGCCTTATACTAATTTATATATAACTAAAAAACTATTATCAGGAGCGAAAGAATAAGGACAAAAAATTTTTATTCTTATGCTCCGCCATTTTTTTAGAAAGGGGGGTGAATGTATGGGACTTCAAACAGCGGGAATGATGCCGGTCTTTCTGGCGGCAAAGGATGCCAGTGAGGACTTTATGATTCAGAGCTACAAGGAGATCAGTTTCTTTGGACAGTCGGTGTATTTTAATACGACTCAGGTGACCACTATTATTGTGATGGTATTTATCTTGCTTCTGGCGCTGGTTGCTCGTCATTTTATTTTAAAGGGCGATCCGGACAATCCAAATGCGGTACAAAATGTGGTGGAACTGCTCTTTGAATTTATGGAAGGTCTTGTGAACAGTAGTATGGGAAAACATGCGTCAAAATACCAAAATTATATTATGACTCTTTTGGTATTTATCTGTATTTCCAACATTTCCGGGGCCTTTGGGCTGCGTCCGCCTACCGCCGATTATGCGGTGACATTGGGACTTGCAGTTCTTTCCTTTATTCTGATTCAGTATGCGGCCATTAAGACCAGTGGGTTTGGCGCATTTACGGATCTGTTTAAACCGGTTCCATTCCTGTTCCCAATCAATTTAATTGGAGAGATTGCAACGCCGATCTCCCTGTCACTTCGTCTTTACGGCAATATGTTGGCAGGTACCATTATGATGGGATTATTTTACGGATTGATTCCGTGGTTCGTGCAGCTTGGCATTCCGGCGGCACTCCATGGATATTTGGACTTCTTCTCAGGAGTCATTCAGACATACGTATTCTGTATGCTGACGATGGTATTTATTACACAGAAACTCGAAGGATAATAAAACATAAAACGGAGGAAATTTATTATGAGTAATATTACAAACGAAGGTTTAGTATTAGCATTTTCTGCTCTTGGTGCAGGTATTGCCATGATCGCAGGTTTTGGTCCTGGTATTGGACAGGGTTACGCAGCAGGACAGGGCTGTGCTGCTGTTGGACGTAATCCAGGCGCAAAGGGTGACGTTACATCTACCATGTTATTAGGACAGGCCGTTGCGGAGACAACAGGTCTTTACTCTTTCGTAATCGCACTGATTCTTTTATATGCAAACCCATTAGTTGGAAAGCTGGTAACTCGCTAGTCAGCCCCAAGGGAGAGACTGAGACAAAAAGAAACCCGAAGGGAGGATGAGACGTGTTTTTAGCAGTAGAGGGCAGATTATTCGGTTTGGATATGCAGCTTTTGTACGGAATGGTATTCCAGATGATCGCTATTTTGATTCTCTTTTTCCTGCTTTCCTATATTCTCTTTGAGCCGGTGAAAAAAATCTTAAATGACCGTAGAGAGAGGATTGCAAAGAGTGTCAGCGATGCAAAAGAAAATGCCGACAAGGCAGAGGCGTATCGACAGGAATATGAAGCAAAACTGAAAAACATCGAAAAAGAAGCCGACCTTCTCTTGAGTGATGCCAGAAAGAAGGCATTGGCTAAAGAAAATGATATTGTGGCGGAGGCAAAAGAGGAAGCCGCAAGAATCATAGAACATGCCAAGAAAGAGGCGGAGCTTGAGATGAAGAAGGCTCAGGATGAGATAAAACAGCAGATTATTGAAGTTGCCACACTGATGGCAGGAAAAATCGTGGCTGTATCATTGGAGGATGAGGATCAGGCAGATCTGATTCAGGAAACATTAAAGGAAATGGGTGAGGAAACATGGCTAAGCTAGTGAGCACAACCTATGGAGATGCCCTGTTTGAACTGGCGTTGGAGGAGAATTCTCTTTCCGATATGAGAAGGGAGGCAGAGGCGCTCCGACAGATTTTCCAGGAAAATCAGGAGTTGAGTGATGTCCTTTCCCACCCGGAGATGGAAAAAGAAGGAAAGATTCGTCTGTTGGAAAACATTTTTCAGGGAAAATGTTCCAAGAATATGATGGGATTTCTAGTTCTCGTTGTAGAAAAAGGGCGACAAGGAGAGATTCTTTCCATTCTGGACTATTTTATTGGCCGGGCAAAGGAAGAGGAGGGCATTGGATGCGCCCATGTGACCACCGCAGTGGAACTTACGGAAAAAGGGAAAGCAGTTATTGAAAAAAGACTGGTGGAACTGACCAAGTACGAAAGTTTTGAGACCCTATATGAGGTGGATGAAAGCCTAATTGGAGGTATGGTCATCCGTGTTGGGGATAGAGTGGTGGATTCCAGTATTCGAACAAAACTCCAAAATATGAAGA
>CAYLUV010000124.1:0-6027 GCA_964386955.1 uncultured Lachnospiraceae bacterium | reverse complement strand
GACAATACCAACACGCTGTCTCTGTCCACCAGAAAACTCATGTGGATAACGGTTGGCATGCTCTGAGTTTAATCCTACATTCTGTAACAGATTGATAATCTGATTATAGCGATCTTTTTTGTCTTTTGCCAGATTGTGAATATCGATAGCTTCGCCTACGATATCTCCTACTGTCATACGTGGATCCAAGCTTGCATATGGATCCTGGAATACAATCTGCATCTTACGACGATATGGAAGCATATCCACCGCAATCTTCTTCCCTTTGACTTCTTTTCCATTCTCGTCGATAGTAGGAAGTCCGCTGTCAAAGATTACCTGGTCATCGTAAGTAATACGACCTGCTGTTGGTTCATATAAACGAAGCAGGGTACGTCCTGTTGTAGTCTTACCACATCCGGATTCACCAACGAGACCTAATGTTTCTCCCTTCTTGATGGTGAAGGAAACATCATCTACCGCTTTGACAAACTTTTTATTTTTTCCAAAGCCACCTGCAGGGAAATACTGTTTCAGGTGCTCTACTTTGATTAAATCTTTACTCATTACCGGTACCTCCTTCAAATTCTGCTTTCTGGTTCAGCCAGCAATGGGCATAGTGAACATCATCAAACATGGTCTGTGGAGGCATTTCACGAAGACAAATCTTCATGCAGGAATCACAACGGGAAGCAAATGGACATCCCTTTGGTGGATTTAACATATCTACTGGTGTTCCCTCGATTGGAACTAATCTTTCGTGATTCTTTGCATCCATTCTAGGGATAGAACGAATCAATCCCTTTGTATATTCATGCTTTGGATTGTAGAAAATGTCATCTGTTGTACCATATTCTACAATGTTACCGGCATACATAACTGCGATTTTCTCACAGGTGCTTGCTACGATACCAAGGTCATGGGTAATCATAATAATCGCCATGCCAAGTTTGTCCTTTAAGTCCATCATAAGCTCTAAAATCTGAGCCTGAATGGTAACGTCAAGGGCTGTCGTAGGTTCATCTGCAATCAGAAGCTTTGGTTCACAAGCAAGAGCAATGGCAATCATAATACGCTGACGCATACCACCGGATAATTCGTGTGGATACTGTTTCAGACGTTTGTCTGGCTCATTGATTCCTACTAAAGTGAGAAGCTCTCTCGCACGTTCTCTCGCTTCCTTTTTTGTTTTATCAGTATGAAGACGAATTACCTCTTCAATCTGATTTCCAATGGTATAAACTGGGTTTAAGCTGGTCATTGGATCCTGGAAAATGATAGATACTTCATTTCCACGCATTTTGCGCATCTCTTTCTCTGTCATATCATTGATACGGTGACCGTTGAAATCTAAGGTTCCACCGATCAATTTTCCTGGATGTGCGGTAAGTCCCATCAAGCTGTAGGCTGTAACAGATTTACCGGAACCACTCTCTCCTACAATTCCAAGAACATCTCCCTCTTCCAAATGAATAGATACACCGTTTAATGCTTTCACTTCACCGGCTGGAGTAAAGAAAGAGAGACGTTCATCATTAATCTCTAATAAATATTCACTCATAATATGTACGTGTCCTTTCTCGATATTAGTTCTTTAATTTAGGGTCGAATGCGTCGCGAAGACCATCCCCAAATAAGTTGAAACTTAAAATAATCAAACTGATCAGAATGGCTGGTGCAAACAGTAAGTATGGATAAGAGTTCAGACCGTTGATGGCGTCACCGGCAAGGGAACCAAGGGATGGCATCGGAGCCTGCACACCAAGACCTAAGAAGGACAGATAACTCTCTGTAAAGATAGAGGAGGGAATCTGTAATGTAGTCATAACGATCAGTGTACCAATACAGTTTGTCAGCAAATGTTTCTTAATGATACGTCCTGTCTTTGCACCCAGTGCTCTGGCTGCTGTAACGTATTCACTTTCTTTTAATACGAGAACCTGGCTTCGTACCATACGAGCCATACTTACCCAATATAAAAGGGCAAATACGATAAAGATACTAACCATGTTTGGACCAATCTTCTGCATCCAGCCAAATCCCGGCTTAGTAGCTAAGATATTCAGTGGCTCTTTCAAAGATACAGATAACAGAATGATAAGCAATACGTCCGGCACGGTATAGATAATATCAACCACACGCATCATAATCATATCAATCCAACCTCCGAAGAAGGCTGCAATGGAACCAAAGGAAGCACCGATTACTAAGATGATAGCCGCTGCAACCAAACCAACCGTGATGGAAATACGACTTCCCATCATAACACGAACGGCATAGTCACGTCCCAAACTGTCTGTTCCTAAAATATGAGGGAAAACATCTTCTCCCGCATCCATTCTCTCTAATTCTTTCTCAGAATATTCCATAGGAGCTAAGCTCTCGGAACCTTTTGTCTGCTGTTCATAAGAATATGGATAAAAACCTGGCACGATAAAGGAAAAGAACATAACGATCAAAATCACAATACCGCTTACCATAGCAATTTTATTTTTTAACAATCTGCGAAGGCCGTCTTTCCAGAAGCTGACACTTTCGCGCATCACCACAAGACTTTCTTTCTCCTCATTGCTTGCTGGGAGAAAATCTTCTGGTTTTAAATCTAATTGAAGACTCAATGGATTTTTCTTCACAATACTTTCTCCTTTCTATTTCAGTTTGATACGAGGATCAATAACCGTATACACAATATCTACGATTAAGTTGATGATAACCATGATAGTGGCAAGGAAGATGGTAGTTCCCATAATAACGGTGTAGTCACGGGATGTAATACATCCAATGAATTCTCCGCCGAGACCTGGAATAGTAAAAATCTTCTCCACTACGAAACTTCCGCTGATGGTGTATGCCATCATAGGACCTACGTATGTAACAACTGGTAAGATAGCATTACGAAGAGCATGCTTAAATAACTGAATCACTTCAGAAAGTCCCTTTGCTTTCGCTGTACGGATGTAATCCTGTCCTAATACGTCAAGCATAGAGGAACGCATCAGTCGTGTAATATAAGCTGTTGGATAAAATGCCAAGGCGATAACCGGCATCACATAGTGTGCCCCACTGGTAAGACCAAAAGTTGGCAATAACTTGAGCTGTACCCCTAAGAAATAAAGTAATAAGGTACAAACTACGAATCCCGGAACTGCAATACCACAGGTAGCCACCACAATAATCACATTGTCCAGCACCTTTCCTCGGTTTAAGGCCGAAATACACCCAAGAGGTACACCGATCAAGAGGGCTACCACTACGGACATAAGACCAATTTTTGCAGATACAGGGAATTTTGTTGCGATAATAGACATTACAGTTCTTCCACGCTGTTTTAAACTGTCACCAAAGTCAAGTCGAATTGCACCCTTCATATAGGTGATATACTGCTCATGTAATGGTTTGTCTAAACCATATTTGGCTTCCATCGCTGCCTGAGCCTGTGGAGAAACTGCTTTCTCAGATAAGAATGGACCACCAGGGACCAGATTCATAACAAAGAACGTAAGGGAGGCAACTACAAAGATTGTCACTGCTGCCATCACAACACGTTTTGCAATGTACTTTAACATATTTTCACTCCTTCTATTTTTTGTAATATCCTCTCTGAAAGGTTTCATTTTTTACATGTGACCTCCCCAGAATAATACGCTAATTGTCTAAATTATATTATTTTTCCACCAGTATGTCAAGAAATTTTAACACTTTATCGCGATATATTGACAAAAATTTTGAAGAATTATTCCTCCCAAAATGCAAAAACGCCCTTTTCTATCCTGCATTTTGTTGTTATAATAGACAAATGAGTGATTTTGTCCGATGGCAGTTCCATCACTTTCTTCTATATTATATAGATGTAACGTAGGCGAAACATCCATCCGACAGAAAAGAAAAAGGAGAATTACTATGGTTATCGAGAAATTTTTAAGATATGTACAGATCGACACCCAGTCCAGTGAAACATCTGATACATTTCCAAGCACAGAAAAGCAAAAGGATTTGGCACGACTTTTATTTCAGGAACTGACAGACCTTGGCGCATCTGACTGCTATATGCACCCGGAACATGCCTATGTCTATGCAAAGATTCCTGCCACAGACGGCGGCGCATGCAAAAAGACATTAGGTTTTATTGCTCATATGGATACTTCACCGGATTCCTCCGGCACCAACGTAAAACCTCGCATCATCGAAAAGTATGATGGCAAGGATATTCTGTTAAATGAAGAACTGGGCATTGTCTCCTCTCCTGCCAAATTTCCAGAGCTTTTGGATTATGTAGGACAAAGCCTTATTGTCACAGACGGCACAACCCTTCTCGGTGCAGACGACAAAGCCGGCGTAGCGGAGATCATGGCCATGGCAGAGACACTGCTCACCCATCCTGAGATCCCACACGGTCCTATCGCCATCGCCTTTACACCAGACGAGGAAGTAGGCGCTGGCGTTGACTATTTCGATGTAGCTAAGATGGGGGCTGACTTTGCCTATACAGTAGATGGCGGCGGCATTGGCGAGATTGAGTACGAAAACTTCAACGCTGCCTCTGCAAAAGTGCACATTGACGGTGTTATGGTTCACCCTGGTGATGCCAAGAACAAGATGAAAAATGCTGCTGGTATCGCTTGTGAATTTGAAGCTGCTCTTCCATATGAAGAAAAGCCAGAATACACCGAAGGCTATGAGGGATTCTATCACCTCCTTCATATGCAGGGAGAAACAGAATCCGCCGATCTTACCTATATTATCCGTGACCATGACAGAGAGAAATTCGAAGCGAAAAAAGCCTTTATGGAAACACTGACAGCAAAATTCAACGAAAAATATGGGGAAGGAACTGTCACCCTCACCTTATCCGATTCCTATTATAATATGAAGGAAAAGATTGAAGACGGTTACCTTTTCCTCATCGATGCTGCCAAAGAAAAGATGGAAGAATTGGAGATTGCACCAAAGATTCAGCCAATCCGCGGCGGTACTGACGGCGCAAGACTCTCCTTTATGGGGCTTCCTTGTCCTAATCTTTGTACTGGCGGACACAACTATCACGGCAGATACGAATTTGTTTGTGTGGAATCCATGAGAAAGACCGTTGACCTTCTCTTAAAACTTGCCACAGACATCCACCAGTACTGCTAATTCCATAAAAACCAGCGCAGTTCCGTCCTTTTTGTTCAGGGACGGAACTGTAATAAAGTAAAGGAACCATACATATGAAGATTGTATTTTTAGACGTAAAAACCATCGGGGAAGATATCGACCTCTCCGGCTTTGATGCCTTAGGTGAAGTAATAAAATACGGTTTTTCCGCACCGGAGGAGATTCCAGCGCGCATTCAGGATGCAGATGTGGTTATATTAAATAAAGCTCCTATCAATGAGGAGACTATCGGCACTGCCAAGAATTTAAAATTAGTCTGCGTCACTGCCACCGGAACCAACAATCTGGATAAAGAATATCTGGCTGAGCGAAAGATTGCCTGGAGAAATGTGGCCGATTACTCCACAGAATCTGTCACCCAGCATACCTTTGCCCTTCTTTTCTATTTGTTGGAAAAACTCAGCTATTACGATACCTATGTAAAGGAAGAAAAATATGTAAACGATCGAATCTTTACTCATTTTGCAGAGCATTTTCATCAGATCCAGGGAAAAACCTGGGGTATCATCGGCCTTGGAAATATCGGCCGTCGTGTAGCAGATGTGGCAAAGGCCTTTGGCGCTAATGTAATCTACTACTCTACTAGCGGAAAGAACCAGCAGGAAGGATATCGTCGAGTGGATTTTGATACACTGCTGTCCACCTCCGATATTGTCTCTGTTCATGCCCCACTGACAGAAAACACCCTGGCACTGATGGACCGCAATGCCTTTGCCAAGATGAAATCCACCGCCATCTTTTTAAATCTGGGACGAGGTCAGATTGTGGTTGAACAGGATTTGGCAGATGCCTTACAGGAAGGACAGATTGCGGCGGCGGGACTGGATGTTCTCACCGTGGAACCCATGAGTCCAGATAATCCACTTCTTCCTATTAAAGACAGCAAACGGCTGA
>CAYLUV010000123.1:0-6225 GCA_964386955.1 uncultured Lachnospiraceae bacterium | reverse complement strand
TGGAGGTATGAAAGATGGCTAAGATTATTGTCAGTGCCTGTTTGCTGGGATGCGACTGTCGCTATAAGGGAGACAACTGCGGAAAGGAAGAGATTCTTGCTTTGGCGAAAGAACACACACTGATCCCAGTCTGTCCGGAGCAGCTTGGTGGACTTTCCACCCCTAGAAATCCCTCAGAGATTGTGGGAGATCAGGTAATCAGCAATCAGGGAAAGGATGTCACCTACGAGTACAATAAGGGGGCGGAGATTGCCCTTCATATTGCGAAGATAAATGGTGCGGATGCTGTCATTTTTAAGGCAAACAGTCCTTCTTGCGGTAAGGGCATGATCTACGACGGCACTTTTAGCGGAAATAAGATTCCAGGAAATGGTGTGGCAGCTTCCTTGTTTTTGAAGGAAGGCTATTCTGTTTTTACAGAAGAAGAAATGGATGCGCTGTTGGCGTATCTTAGTTGAAGAAGAAGGAGAACAAGGATGAAAAAAGAAAGAATGAGTTTTTTAGTGGCACTTAGTATTACCACAGGTATTTTTTGCGGCATTTGGTATGTGATTGCTGGAATGACAGGATTGATTGCATGGGCAGGATTTGCCGGATGTACTACATATTTTGCAACAGGAGAGCACAACAAAGCGGGAATTATGAATACCATTCTTCCAAATTTGGCAGGAGTAGCCTGTGGAATGGTAAGTATTTTCTTTGGAACCATGTTTCCAGAACTGGACAGTATGGGACTTTGGGCAGGGATTATTTCTTTTATAATTTGCATGCTGTCTCATTTTAAGTGTTTGAAATACACACCGGGAATCTTTGTGGGTTGCTTTTCCACCTTTGCATCCGGCGGTAATTGGAAGCTCTTGGTACCTTCCATTTTCTTAGGAGCATTTTTGGGATGGATCTGTGATGCTTCTGGCGCTTGGCTTTATAAGACCGTTTCCGGCGGAAAAGAAGAGGAATAGAGGTTCCTATAATTTTTATAAAAGGGATTTTATATAATAGACATCAGAAAAAGAATCCTGTGGCATTTTTAGAACGAAGAAATGGATTCCAGCATACTATATATAGGAACAGAAATGAATCGTTGGATCCATTTCTTGAATATATAGAAGGAGAATTGTCTATGGCTTCTTGTAATGCACCATGTCAGAATTTTCGAGAAAATTCCAACATGAATGATCCACACATGCTTGATTATAAAAGTCTCGCCATGGCCTATGTACCATGGCAGAAATGGGGAAATCTCTACCAGCCGGAGGAGGGTTTTCACACCGGAACCATCTTTCGCAGTCTGAATCTTCCGTTTACAGGAAGGAGGATGTGTTAGCGATGGCAAATTATGATAAGCGAAAATTACGTCATTATATCGATGTGGTTTCCTTTGTGGTAGATGATACCAAATTGTTCCTAGACACCCATCCAGACAGCGCAGAGGCATTGGAATACTTTAATCAGTATAGTAACGCCAGAAATCGGGCATTGCAGGAATATGCCTCCTGTTTTGGTCCTCTTACGGTGGATGCTGCTTCCAACAGCCGCAAATGGCAATGGGCAACAGAGCCTTGGCCTTGGGAAATGGAGGGATAGCATATGTGGAATTATGAAAAGAGATTGCAGTATCCGGTAAAGATCAAGCAAACCAATCCAAAACTTGCCAAAATGATAATCAGTCAGTTTGGTGGTCCGGATGGTGAATTGGCCGCATCCATGCGTTATCTCTCCCAGCGCTATGATATGCCATACAGAGAGGTAGCTGGCTTGTTGACGGATATAGGGACCGAGGAACTTGCACACATGGAGATGATCTGTACCATCGTGCACCAGCTCACTAGAAATTTAACGCCGGAACAGATCAAAGCGGAGGGCTTTGAAGACTACTATGTAGACCACACCCTGGGGGTATGGCCTATGGCTGCCAGCGGATCTCCTTTTACTTCCAATTATTTTCAGTCTAAGGGAGATCCCATCACAAATTTGGTGGAGGATATGGCAGCAGAACAAAAAGCCAGAACCACCTACGACAACATCATTCGCCTGGTAAAAGATTGTCCAGATGTATATGATCCCATCAAGTTTTTGCGGGAAAGAGAGATCGTTCATTTTCAGAGATTTGGGGAAGGACTGCGAAGAGTCCAAGATCAGTTAAATTCCAAGAACTTTTATGCCTTTAACCCATCCTTTGATAAGAATGGAAAAGAAAATTGTAGATAGAAAAATATATTCTAGCATAAAAAAAACTCCCTCGGAAGAGTCCGAAGGAGTTTTTTGGCGTTATTGCAGCAATGTATTCATATATCGATCGATGGCAAGCAGTGAAGCACCGGTGGCGCAGCAGCTTTGCTTGGTTCGGCAAGGATAAATGTAGTCAATATCCCGGGCGAACAGGTCATACTTTCCAGTTCTTCTGTTGAGAAGAGGGAGGTAAGATTCCATATAGTTACCTATCTCGCCGCCAATCACAATGTCCATATTTAGAATCATACGCAGGTTGCTGGTGAAAATAGCAAGGGAATCCAGATAATTTGCCCATATTACCTGGGTGTCCAGATCACCATTTTCTACTCGGTAAAAGAAATTTTCTAAGGTTTCATTTTCTTTTAGCAGAGCCAGCGGGGAAAGATAAGCGTCCGCACAGCCTTCTTTTCCACAGTAACAGATTTTTCCCTTTGGATGAAGGAGCATATGACCGATTTCTCCAGCTTGGAAGGTGTCTCCAAGAAAAAGTTTTCCATCTAACATAATGGCGCCGCCCACGGATTCATTGAGAGATACATATAGGTAGGTGGGGCGTTCTGGCGTGTATTCGGAAACACAGGCACAGTTAGCGTCGTTGGCAAATACCAATGGAAAAGGAAAAATCTTCTTGAAGCGATCCAGATTGATGTTCTCCATCTTTAAAATATGGGATTTTAGCAGATAACCGGAGGCTTCGTCCACGATGCCAGGGAAGGAAATACCAAGGCCTAAAATCTGATCAGCGTTAATATCATGTTCCGTAAGTAGGCGGGAGAGTTCTTCTTCGAAGTTGTAGTACCAGTCCGGTTCGTCCTTAAAGCGGGTAGGTACAATCTTGCGGTAAAGAATCTCTCCCAAAAGGTTAGTAATCACGATCTCCACATGATGTAAAGCCAGATCCACCCCGATGGCGTAACCTGCCAGGGGATTTAGGCTGAGTTTCATGGCCTTTCGTCCGCCGGTGGAAGCGTTGGTGCCAGCTTCAGAGAGAAGTCCCTGCTGCATCATGGCATCTACGCTGTGAAGAACCGTCGGCATACTGAGGTTGAGGGTAGAAGCAATCTCCTGTTTTGTCATCTCTTTTTTATCACGAATTAAGCGGAAGATAAGCTCTTGTGTCTGCAATTTTCCAGTGAGTTGTTTTTTCATATCTATTCCTACTTTCAATAATTCTTTTATAAAAGTAACAATGATATCATACACTTCTTAAGGAAAAAAAACAACCCTATTCGCCAAGAATCTGGATAGTGGAACCGATGGTCATAGCAGGGAGAGGTTTGTTCTCCACATAAATGGTTCCAGGAAGTTCCACTTCCTTCTGTCCGCTGAAATTGATGGTGCAGTGGCCAAGTCTTGCCAGAGTGACAGGAGCCTCTGACCCAACGGCAGTAATCGTAAATTCTGTATCATTGATTTTTAAAATCTGTCCGGCTGTGATGGCTCCGTGAAGAGGATTGACATCTACGCAGTAGCAGTAATCCCGGATTTCTGCAGGAGCATTGTCGCCAAATAAGATTACCATGTTCATATCCTGAAATTCTGTTGCATTTTCACCAAAACTTTTAATCTGATTTTCATAAATAACTTTCATAATGAACCTCCTAATTATAACGCAGCGTAAAGGCCAAAACTTGCTACATAGGCAATCAGTACGCGAATCCATCCAGTGATAAAACGGGAGTACATAACAGATACAACACCTACTTCAATAGTTTCTGTCTCCGCTTCTGCAAGACCTAAGCCTACTGGGATAAAATCACAGGCACCCTGTGTGTTGATGGCAAACAGTGCTGGAAGAGCCAAGGACGGAGCAATGTTTCCGGCGCCAATCTGGCTTCCGATCAGTGTTCCTACGATTTGAGCGATAACAGCACCAGGTCCGAGAAGAGCGGAGAGACCAGGGATGGAACAAATGATACCAAGGATCAAAAGTCCGCCGATATTGCCAGCTAATGGTGTCAGGATAGAGGCAAAGGCGTTACCGAAGCCAGAACCGTTGATGATACCGATCAGCATGGATACGAATGCCATAAATGGAAGTAATGTGGTAATGCAAGTCTGAATAGCATCTCTGGCAGCCTGGTAGAAGGTATTTACCACTTTTCCAGTACCGAGACCGATCACAGTGATGAGATTTTTCTTCTCCTGAGCCGCTAAAGTTTCGGATACTTTTTTATCGGCAGTAAAGGTAAGGGACTGTTCTTTTTCGGCCTTTTCGTGATCTGCTGCGGCAGGTTCTACTGCGGTTTCAGAACCGTCTGCCAGAGAAATTTGTTTGGATGTAACACCGGATACATAGATGTCTTCTGTAATGTACTGTGCCATAGGACCGGCTTTTCCAACTGGGTTTGTGTTTACTGTTGGAATTCTCTTTTTTGGATAGAGTCCGCAGCGAAGAGTACCGCCGCAGTCAATGATAACCATTGCCAGCTCTTCCTCTGGGCAGTTTGTCTGGAATCCGTTTACAGGAGTCAGTCCAGTCAGTTCCACAATGCGGTCTAAACATTCTGGTTTTGCACCGCCGCCAGTGATATACATTACTTTATTTTTTGTTTCTGTAGGAGTGATGGTGAGAGGACCTCCAAAACCACCAGCGCCTTTTTCTATTTTAATTGATCTATATGTAGACATATGATACCTCCTCTTTCGTGCTTATGCTTCGTGATTGATTTTCAGGGTACGGCTTAATTTTTTACCCTGCTGTTTTTCTACAAATTTTGTGGTGAACTCAGTGGCCCATCCAGAGATAAAGTTGGCAACGAAACCAACCAACAGATAGCGGATTGCCAGCGGTGTTGTGTCAAGACCGAGAGCAGAAATTCCGTTTGCAATACCAAGATAGATAAAAATCTCAGAGGCATTGATGTGGGGGAAAATACCGCTGTTGGTGTGGCAGTGGTAGGTAGCAGATGCATAGTAAGCAGGTTTGTAAAATTCAGGCATAAATTTTCCGATGGAAAGACCCATAGGGTTTCCTAACATAAATACGCTGAAAAATGGGAGTACTGCGTAGCGAAGTACAGGGTTTTTGGTGCAGACTTTTGCGAGCTTTTCTACCATCTCTTCCCCAGCCAGAGCGATGATAGCGTTCATAAGAATAAGAAGCATTAAAATGGTTGGAATAATGCCGGAAACCCAGCTTAAAAACTGTTCTCCTCCAAGGGTAAATAAATTCATAAATCCGGATGCTAATGAAACGATAAAATCCATAATGTACCGCCTTTCTAATTTGTTTGATTTTTAAATTTCTGATAGGTAAGGGAGGCATCGGCGATGGCTTTGCAAAGATTTCGATGATGTTTTGGTCCGTCCTGTTCTGTCAATGTATCGATTCTTCGACCTTCAAAGCCGGTCAAAGGTTTGACTCTGGCAAAGCAGGTGATGCCCTCCATTTTACGTCCTGTCTGAATCCGTCCATTTTCGTCTAGTAGGAACATAACAATGGCACCTGCGTGAAAGCCGCCGTTTTTTCTCCCGCAGGCAACGGGACCCAGACGGCGAAGTTTCACAAATTCATTTGAAAAATGTTTCATTTGCATATAGGTAAGAGCCGCCTGTAAGAAAAATACGGCAAGCAGAACAATGGCAATCTGCAGCATGTGGATACCTCCTTAAAAATGTGTATTATCCGCGGGATTTTCCGCCGGAAATGTTAACAGTTGTTCCTGCGATGTAGCTTGCTCTGTCAGAAACAAGGTAAGCCACTAAGTCACCCACTTCGTCTAATTTTCCGTCACGTCCAAGAGGGATTACTTTTGTGTAGTCAGTGGAGAGGTCTTCTGGTTTGCAGCCTCTTGTGTAAGCTAATGCTTCGTTGTAAGCCGTTGTTCTAAGTCCTGTGGCTTCCATAATACCAGGAGCGCAAGCGAGAACACGGATGTTGTATTTACCAAGCTCCTTTGCCCAAGAGCGAGTAAAGCTGTCAACGGCACCTTTGGTAGCAGAGTATACTGCTACCAAAGGTGCCGTTGACAGCATTACTCGCTCTTGGGC
>CAYLUV010000122.1:0-6276 GCA_964386955.1 uncultured Lachnospiraceae bacterium | reverse complement strand
CCTTCTCTTGAACTCTGAGGGCAAGAAGATGGGTAAAACACAAAAAGGTGCCGTATGGCTTGATCCAGAAAAGACTTCTCCATTTGAATTCTACCAGTACTGGAGAAACGTAGCAGATGCAGACGTATTAAAATGTATCAAGATGCTTACTTTCCTTCCACTGGAAGAAATCGAAGCCATGGAAGGATGGGAAGGAAGCGAGTTAAATAAGGCAAAAGAAATCCTGGCTTATGAACTGACAAACTTAGTTCATGGAGAAGAGGAAGCAAAGAAGGCACAGGATGCAGCAAGAGCACTCTTTGCCAGCGGAAATGCAGCCAATATGCCTACTTACGAAGTACAGGATGCAGATCTTACAGATGGCGCCATCGACATTTTATCTCTGCTTCATGTATCTGGTCTTGTTCCATCCAAATCTGAAGCGAGACGCGCCGTAACACAGGGCGGTGTCAGCGTAGATGGTGAAAAGGTTGCGGATATCAAGACTCTTTACACAAAAGAACAGTTAAGCGGTGAAGGCATCGTATTAAAACGAGGCAAAAAGAACTTTAGAAAAATTATTGCAAAATAATAGAGAATCTAAATAACAGAAAAAAGCTCCTGAGGGCAGGTCCAATTATGGACGGCCCCTGGGAGCTTTTTTTGTTAGACAGCTTTCCTTTTAGTTTGGAGAGGAGAGAGAGGAAAACTGTCTGGAAGAGGATTTATGAAAAAGATATAGCATACAGCGCTCTTGCTGCCTGCTATGGTGTTTAGTATATGCATTTTTTGTGTAAAAATTATAGCGAAAATGTGAAAAAAATGTGAAGGTACTTTAAAATTAAAATGTTTAATAATAAAGCAACTTCACGTTTTTTTAAAATAGAATAGAGGGAAAAGCAGGTCTACATTGTCTCCGTTGTATCCTGTTCCTCTGCGATTTCATATACATGAATTTTTACTAAAAGGCGATAGATCTTGCTGCCAAATGGCATCTCTTTCAGTTCTTCTTCCGTCATCACTTCAAAGAGCAGCAGCATGGTGGCATAGATGACAAGTGCCATAAGGAAGGCAAAGAGGAAACTGATGAATACTTTTCCGGTAATGTAGAGTACCATCTTGTAGATCAGCTTGCAGCCAATTCCCATAATAACAGCACTTGCAGCGGGCAGCAGGAAGGTGGTTTTTACTTCCTGTTTGTAGCCTAAAGCTTTGCCGATGGAACGCCAGTTTAAGATACATACCACCAGGGCAAAGGTTACATTGCCGATGACAAGTCCGGTCAGTCCAAGGTTCATAAACTGCAGCATAATCACTACCAGTACCACATGGATACCAAGGGAGATGGCAGAGTTTACAACGGATAGATTCATCAGATCAATACCTTGTAAAATGGAACTGCTGACGGTGGACAGTGAGAAAAATACCACGGCGATGGAGCCGATGGTGAGGCATTTCACTGCCAGACTTCCTGCAGATGGGAAGAGGATGGCTAAAATTGGTTCTGCCAAGACAGTCATACCCACAGCACATGGAATGGCAATCAGCATATTAAACTTGATGGTAGAATAAATCTGATGCTGTACATTTTCATGTTCTCCACGCACTCTGGAAGTTACGATGGCTGGAATCGCGGAGGCTCCAAGGGCGGAAGCAATCGCTACCGGAACGTTGGTAAGGAGTCGATAATATCCAGAATAAATGCCGTAGAGGGACTGTACTTCCCCTGTTTCCATACCTTTTCCAGCAGCAATATGTGCAAAGAGGGAACTATCCACAGTACCAGAAAGCTGATATACGGTCTGACTTAAAATAACCGGTACAATAGTGGCAATCATCAATTTTAAAATATCGGAGTAACTGTCCTCTTGTCCAGTATGATCTCGGTTAATCTGGCGATGAAAAACAGGACGGTACATAACGTACACAATAAGTAAGAATACCAAAGATGCTAAAGCACCCATGAAAGTACCAGTGGTACCGCCAGCAGCGGCGTAGGCTGGAGCCAAGGGGTCTGTGGCAAATTTGTACATAATAAAGGCTGGCAGCGCTACACTGACGATGGCGTTGATAATCTGTTCAATAATCTGAGAGATGGAGGTTGGAATCATGGTTCCCTGGCCTTGGAATAAACCTCGCAAAACTCCCATCACTGAAAAGACCAATACGGTAGGTGCCAAAGTCCGAAGAGGATAAGCCATATCCGGGGTGGCAAAAAGATATTTTGCAATAACATCAGCCCCAAAGAAGAGAATTCCTGTCATCAAAAGTCCAGCCACAGTGGCAAAGACTAAGGAACAGAGAAAAATACGCTTTACATTGTGGTATTCCTTTGTGGCAATCTTGGCAGATACCATCTTTGATACAGCCAGCGGAAGGCTGTAGGAGGAAAGAATCAGTCCAAGATTGTAGATTTCGAATGCCATACTGTAAAGGCCCATACCAGATTTTCCTAGGAAATTGTTCATTGGCACCCGGTATAAAAGACCAATGAACCTTACAATAATAGATGCGGCAGCCAGTACACTGCCCTGCATCAGTAAATTTTTACTGGAATTATTTTTGCTCATATGTGAAAACCTCAAATATTATAGGTAAGCTTTCTCCATGCCTATCATCTGACCAATTATCTAGTCAGGATCCTGGAGAAGCTGGTGAATAAGTTGTGTGACTTCCTCTGGGATTCCAGAAGAGTCGAGAGGAATTTCCTCAATACTTTAGTATAACAATGGGGTAATCTTTTGTAAACTAAAATAGTGTGTTTTGAAATGTGAAAAAACAATGAAATTTACAAAAAATGGTACTAATTCATAAGAATGGATTGCAAAGAGGGATGAATTTTGATATACTTACGGAGGTATGAAAATTTTCAGGAGGGAAATCATATGAAGCATAAGAATAAAAGCAACGGCGGGCACATCCTTCGATTTTTAACAGGATTGCTGTTGGCTATGATCGTGACTTTTTTTGCAGCTTATTTTTCTGTCAGTAAATTATATTCCGATTATTTAGATAAAAAAGATGCCCAGGAGGAAGCAGCGGAACAGAAGACAGCGCTGGCTCAGGCAAAGAAGAATGTAAAGAATATGGGATTTACCATGGTGTATTTGGATGATCCGGTTACAGAGAAGGTGGAGTACTGTTTGCTTCGCTTGTTTAATGAGGGAACAGGAGAGATGAGTATTTTCCAGATTCCGACAGATGCCCAGGTGACTTTATCCGATCAGGTTTACAAGGAGATTACGCAGAATACAGAACAATCTGTGAATCGGACGTTACTGATGTCTGATCTTGGTACCTATTTCTATAATCGGGAGACCAAGTATCGGATGCTTAATTTGGTAGTGGAAGATATGCTTGGTGGAGTGAAAGTAGATTCCTATGAGGCTATGGACTATAGTACTTTCGTTCAGATGGTGGATTTGACGGAACCTGTGATGTTAGAGCTTTCCCAGATTGTGATTTTTACGGATCTGGAAGGACACAAGCATCAACTGGCACCAAATACAGAGTATGAGATTGAGGGAAGCAAGGCACTTGGAATTTTAACCTATGACGATGGTTTTGGTTCCGGTGACAGTGGACGTATGGAACGTACCGCTTCCTATTTGAAGAAGTTTATTCCTTCTCTCATGAAGAATAGCACAGAGGAACAGGTAAAGGAATTTCTGACTTCTTATTACAACATGGTGACAAGTACAGGCAGTACAGAAGATAAGGATGCTTATGCCAAAGCCTGTCTCAACATAGAGAAGGACAGCCTTTCCTTCTATACGATGAAGGGGACGCAGCAGGAAGAATTTTATATTCTGGATGCGGAGAAGATACAAGAAGACATCAAGGAGGCTATGGGAGCCATTGAATATGCGCTGTTTACAGGCGGCGATGTGGACGCGGCAGTGAAAGAGGTTGTAGCAGGAAAAGAGGTTAGTGAGAAAGAGGATACCAATGTATCTGCTGAGACAACAACCCATGCGAAGGAAATCACCACAAAGGCACCAGAGATGACTACGGCAGTGCCAGAGGCAACTACAGCAGCAGAAACTACAACGGCGGCAGAAGCAACGACAGAGGATACTTTGATTTCTTCTATGGACAAGACCATCTCCATATATAATGGAGCCTATATCAACGGACTGGCAGGTAAGTGGAACAGACGCTTGCAGGCGGCAGGATATGATATTGAGAAAGTGGATAACTACAAGGAAGCTACTTTAGATTACGGGAAGATTATTGTAAAAGAAGAAGGATGGGGAAAGGATTTGCAAAAAGAATATTTCCCAAATGCCACCATTGAGGTGGGAACACCGGAAGCTGGCATGGACATCCAGATTATATTAGGAAAATCCGAGGACTTTTGATTATGATGGAACAGAGAAGGGCAGATAGGATGAAGATTCTGGGGATTGACATGGATAAGATTCGTGTTGATCGGGCCCTGAATCTGACAAGTCGCTATCTGGATAAGATTAAATTAGAATATATTGCATTTGTGAATACCCCATCTGCCTTGGCGGGGCATGAAAAGGAAGAATTTATAGATCTTATGGAACAGGCAGCGTTGGTACTTCCTGGGGATAATAATATTGAGGATGCTTTGGATATTCACACCTGGATGGAGGAGGAGACTTCTTATCAGGCAGAGTATTTTCGCCGCCTGCTGGGACGGTTGAATCGCCAGAGAGCTTCTGTCTTTTTGATGATGGAAAAGGAGACAGAATTGGAGCAACTGAAGCGGATGTTCGAACGAAAATATGAGAAGATTCATTTGGAATACGCTCTTTGGCAGACAGAGGAGAATGTGGATGCCATGGTAAATGACATTAACATTCAGGCGCCGGATCTGCTTTTTATTTGCGGAACCTATGATCGGATCTGTGCTTTTGTGAAGGAGCATGGATGTAAGATTAACGCTGGAGTCTGTGCTTTGATGGGATCTATTATGTCGGACGAGGGGGAAGCAGTGCCAAACTGGGTGGAACAGTTCCATTTGGTAAAATTGTATACACTGTTTTACAAGAAACCGATGCATTTTTGGCATGACAGACTCTTTCGCCAAATTATGAAGAAAAATCAGGGGCAACCGGAAGATGATTCTGTGCAGGATGACGAAAAATGTTAAAATATAGACGTATTTTTTCACAAATTCCTCTTTTCATTTTTGTGAATTTGTTATAGAATAAGAGCAAGCAGACAATGATAAGGTCGTGTAAAAATATAAAAAAGAGGAAGTGAAGAGAATGATTTCAAATCAGATTTTACAAGACACGATAGATGGGATTAAGAGTATTACACGAGTAGACTTGTGTATTATGGATGTGGAAGGCAAACCATTGGCATCTACATTGGATAATGTAGACGAGTATGAGAGTGCTGTGTTAGTGTTTGCGGAATCCTTGGCAGAAAGCCAGGCTCTTCAGGGATATCAGTTTTTTAAAGTGTTTGATGAGAATCAGTTAGAGTATATTATTCTTGTTAAGGGTGAAACAGATGATGAGTATATGGTGGGAAAATTAGCTTCCTTCCAGATTCAGAATCTTTTGGTAGCCTACAAGGAACGTTTTGATAAAGATAATTTTATTAAGAACCTGTTGTTAGACAACTTGTTGTTGATTGACATTTATAACAGAGCCAAGAAGCTCCATATTGATACAGATGTAAAACGTGTGGTTTACATTATAGAGACACAGAGTGAGAAGGATACCAATGCTTTAGAGATCGTGAAGAACCTCTATTCTTCCAAATCTAAAGATTTTATCACCGCTGTGGATGAAAAGAACATCATTTTTGTAAGAGAAGTAAAGGCCAATGAAGGTTTTGATGATCTGGAGAGGACAGCAACCACAATTGCGGAAGCATTGGAAGCAGAAGGTATTTCTGAAGTGAAGGTTGCCTTCGGTACAGTGGTAAATGAAATCAAGGAAGTTTCCAGATCTTATAAGGAAGCCAAGATGGCATTAGATGTAGGAAAGATTTTCTACAGTGATAAAACTATCATCGCTTATTCTAGATTGGGAATTGGACGTTTGATTTATCAGCTTCCGTTGCCACTTTGTAAAATGTTTATCAAAGAAATCTTTGAGGGACGCAATCCAGATGACTTTGACGAAGAGACACTGGTTACCATTAACAAATTCTTTGAGAACAGCTTGAACGTATCAGAAACATCCAGACAGCTTTACATTCATCGTAATACGCTGGTATATCGTTTGGACAAACTGCAAAAGAGTACAAACCTTGACCTGAGAGTGTTTGAAGATGCCATCACATTTAAGATTGCGTTGATGGTTGTAAAAT
>CAYLUV010000121.1:0-6395 GCA_964386955.1 uncultured Lachnospiraceae bacterium | reverse complement strand
CAATCTTACTTACCTTCACACCCTGTTCCGGCTGAAGTTCGTATCTTGTAATAGAAGGCCCACAGCTTACATCCGTAATGGTGACACGGACACCAAAATTTTCCAGCGTTTGCTGCAGTTTCATGGCAGTTTCTCGCAAAAGCTTTTGCTGTTTGATAGAATTGCCGTTTTCTCCTCTGGACATCAAATGATATGGTGGAAAAACGTATGGCTTTTCCTCTGCCTCTGTCGCTTTTTCCAAATCATCTTTTACCTGTTCAGAGATAGCCAAATCCATGGCAGGTTTTGGTACTTTTGTACCTTTCTTTGCCTCCGCCGGGGTACTTTCTGCTCCTTTTTCAGGAACCTCTTCTTGGAAAGGTTCTGGTTCCTCCAAGGTAAGCTCTGCATCTACTGTTTCCATTGGCTGGACAAAAAACTCTGGATTTTCTACTATTTTTGGTATTTCTATTTCTTTTTTCTCTGTTATTTCTTCAAATAACAACTCCTGTGTGGCGGTATCTTTCGGTTTTATTGCAGATACCGCACTCTCCTCCTCCGGAAAATTGTCAAACCAGGATGGAATTTTCGTCTCCTTTTCCTGTTTTGGAGTTTCCTTCACTGGTACTTCTTTTACTGGCGCTTCTTTTTCCTTTGGAATACCGGAAATATCAAAAGTTGTATCAATACCAAACTTCTCTCCGATGTCCACCATTCGCTTTTTCGGTTTCTTTTTTGGTTCTTCTGGTTTTTCTTTGCTCAGCAGGGTATCCCGAAAAGTACTTCTCGGTCTTTCCCCTTCCCGCTCTTTTCGTCTTATATTTGCCTCTTCTTTGCGTACCCGGTACACTTCCTTTTGCTTTTTGGAAGCTTCCACGGTATAAAGGCCAGCTTCCTTTAGCATCTTCAAGATAGATCTTTCAAATATCAACATAAGTGAAATCAACATGGTAAATACTACGATCACTACTGTCGCCGCTTTTCCAAGATAGGTACGCAGTCCAATGGCAAAAAGTCCACCTAAAAATCCACCCCCGGTATGATGATAAAATGAATATTCCACCGCATTAAAAATCGAAGTTTCATCGAAATTTGTAATCATCTGGGCAACAGAGGAACACATAGCTAAAAACAAAATGGTGAGCAATGTCTTCTTTACCGCCAATGTACTAAAATCATTGGCCATCAAAAGTCCCACCAACAACAGCACCACAACTGGCAGTACATGCTGTACAATTCCAAAACTACCAAAAAAGATAGAGCTAAAGAAATTCCCCACTGCACCGCAAAGTCCAAAGTTGCCAAGGAGCAACAGGATTGCCAATCCAATTAAAACCCAAACAATCACTTCCTCGTGAAAGGATGCAAAGTCTTGCTCCTGCTGTTTGCTCCTGCTGTTGGTACGACCTTGTTTTTTGGATGTTGTATTTTTTTTCGCAGCAGTAGTACGCCGGCTATTGGTTCCAGTATTCTTTTTTGCCGTTGTCTTTTTCTGGTTGCTGTTACTCATGTAACACCTCTTTCTCGTTTTTTTCAACAATTAGATCATTTAGCTTTCGTAACGCCTGGCTGATCCCGCCAATTTCATGGATGATTCCTTCCCTCACAGTCTCCTCCCCCACCAGTATGGTTCCTACATCTCTGGTAAGCATTCCCGTTTCCATCATAAGAGCTTCCAATCGCTCTTTTGTTATACGGGAATGTTCTGAGACAAATCGCAAGATTCGATCCTGAATAATCTTAATATAATCATAGGTTTGAGGCGAACCAATCATCATTCCGCTCATACGAACGGGATGAATAATCATAGTTCCACTAGGCACAATGAAGGAATAATCTGCTGCCACCGCAATGGGTACACCAATGGAATGACTGTCACCAATCACCAAGGTTACCACCGGTTTACTCAAAGATGCCACCATCTCTGCAATGGCAAGTCCCGCAGAACAATCTCCACCCATGGTATTTTCCAAAATAAGCAGTCCTTTAATCTTTTCTTCCTTCTCTACTCGGACCAACTGCGGAAGCACATGTTCGTACTTTGTGGTCTTCACACTGGAAGATAGATTCTCATGGCCTTCAATCTCTCCAATAATAGGAAACAACAAGATTCCATCTTGATCCACTGTTTCCTCTACTTGTCCCAATTCCACTAAAGCATTGTTTTCTGTCTCCCTCATACTGTCACCTTCCTAATATCTCATTTTGAAAAACTTTCCAGATATTTATTCCTATTCACAGTGACAGTATATGCAAAACAGGGAAACTTATTCGAGCGGGAGTCCCGCAAGAAGATTTACCTCTGCCTCGTAGATTTTCTTTCTATTTTCAATCTCCACCAATTGTTTCATCAACTCTTCCTGTCGTTTCACCGCTGCCGTCAGGTTCCAGCCATTATTCTCTTCCTCTTCTTTCATAAAAGTCGTCATTTTTGCAGACAACAATTCCTTTTCCAGACGAAGTTTTTCTTTCCACAGACGTTCCTTTTGTATCTGTAAGGAATAGAGATTCCCTATGGCCATCTGCGTTACCAAATCTGGCACATGGATCATCAATTCCCGAATCAGACGAATGGATAAGACTTTTACCTTGCCCTCATTGTTCATAACGGACTCTAACAATTGTCTCATTTTATAATTTTCATTAAAATACCAGGCGAAATAATGGGGATCCATAATTCCACCTGGAAATTCTAAAATAAGAAAATTCGAAGAGATAATCATGCCCTCATGCTCTTTTGTAAGCACTGCAGCTTTGTGAAAGGACGTCAAACCTACAACAATCATCCCTTGTTTTGCAAGCTTTAAAGAAGGCACTTTCTCCGCATCCACAGGAAAATCCATCTCCAAATCCGGTGTCATGCCCTCTTCTTCTTGCAAAAGACGACGGATCGTAAGGAGCGGATATCTGTGTGCGTTTGCCATATTCTTCGCTTTCACTCGGTTCAACACAACCCCATGGCTGATAGAACCAATCTTCCCCAGTTCAACCCTCATCTTTTTCCCTCACTAGGCCAAATCTGCACTATCTAACACAATAGTAAATGGCCCATCGTTCATAATCTCTACTTTCATATCAGCGCCAAATTCCCCATGAGCAACCTTTTTCACCTGAGATTGACACTGTTCTATTACATATTCATATAATTCCTTCGCATGTTCTGGACTTCCCGTCCCCGTAAAACTTGGACGTCTTCCCTTTCGGCAGTCAGCATAAAGAGTAAACTGGGAAATAATCAACAGTTCCCCATCCGTATCCTGAATGGAACGGTTGGTCTTTCCCTCCTCATCCTGACAAATGCGAAGACCAATCATTTTTTTGATCAATTTATCTGCATCCTTGGTGGTATCTTCGTTACAAACGCCCAAAAGTACATTGTAGCCTTTTTCAATCTCACCGATAATTTTTCCATCTACAGAGACACTGCTGTGAAGTACCCGCTGAATCACCGCCCTCATGCAATCTGCTCCAATGCCTGTGCCAGGTCATCGATGATATCCTGTACATCTTCAATACCGACACTAAAGCGAACCATGCCAGGTTCAATGCCTGCTTCCAGAAGCTGTGCATCTGTAAGCTGTCTGTGGGTGGTGCTGGCTGGATGCAGTACGCCAGTTTTAGAATCTGCCACATGAACCACAATGGCTGCCAACTTTAAGCTATCCATAAACTTCATGGCCGCCTCTCTTCCACCCTTAATAATGAAAGAAATTACACCACAAGTGCCATTTGGCATATATTTTTGTGCCATAGGATTGAATTTATTTCCCTCCAATCCAGGGTAATTTACGGATTCAATCTTATCATGGGCGCTCAAATATTCCGCTACCTTTCTGGCATTTTCACAATGTCTTTCCACTCTTAAATGCAACGTTTCCAAACCTAAACTAAGCAAGAACGCATTATTAGGAGATGGTGTCATACCAAGATCTCGCATCAACTGCACTCTGGCTTTTGTTATGTAGGCTGCATTTCCGAAACTTTCTGTATAAACAGTACCATGGTAAGAAGGATCTGCCTCAGAAAGACCCGGGAATTTGCCATTGTTCCAATCGAAGTTTCCACTGTCCACGATAACACCGCCCAGAGCTACCGCATGTCCATCCATATATTTGGAAGTGGAATGCACGATAATATCTGCCCCATGTTCAAAAGGACGACAGTTAATTGGTGTGGCAAAGGTATTATCCACCAGAAGAGGAACACCATGAGCATGCGCAGCCTCTGCGTACATCTCAATATCCGGAATTTCCAGAGATGGGTTGGTCAAACTTTCGATAAATACCGCCTTTGTATTGTCCTGAAATTTTGTTTTCAGCTCTTCCGCTGTAATATCCGTTGGAACAAAAGTGGTTTCAATCCCCATCTTTGGGAGTGTCACTGCAAAAAGATTGAAGGTTCCTCCGTAGATTGCATTGCTGGCAATAATATGGTCTCCTACACCGCAAATATTTAAAATAGCAAGAGTGGCAGCTGCCTGTCCAGAGGAGGTAAGCAATGCGCCTACGCCACCCTCTAATGCTGCAATTCTCTTCTCTGCCACATCTGTGGTAGGATTTGCCAATCTAGTGTAAAAAAATCCATCTTTTTCCAAATCAAACAGTTTGCCCACTTCTTCTCCATTGGTATAACGGTATGTGGTACTCTGTACGATTGGTGTCACTCTAGGTTCGCCATTTCCCGGCTGATATCCCGCCTGTACACACTTTGTATTGATTCTGTAGCTGCTCATATCTTCTCCTCCTGTCAGTGAATCTTCGATTGTCCCAAATAATCTGTCAATATCTATTTGACTTATAATTATGCTTCTACTAAGAATGCTTTATAGCATTTGTATGCTTCGTAAACGTCCGCTTTGCTGGTGATTTCCCATGGAGCATGCATGCTAAGAACAGCAACACCACTGTCAATTACGTTCATGCCATATAATGCAGTGATGTAAGCGATTGTTCCGCCGCCACCAAAATCAACTTTACCAAGCTCTGCTGTCTGATAAGCAACTTCGTGTTTATCCATAATAGAGCGAATATTGCTCATGTACTCTGCATTGGCATCGTTAGAACCGGATTTTCCTCTGGAACCTGTGTATTTTGCAAATACGATTCCTCTTCCAAAATAAGCTGTATTTTTTCTCTCAAATGCTTCTGGATATAAAGGATCATATGCCGCACTTACGTCAGAAGAAAGCATCTTAGAGTTTGCAAGGGTTCTTCTCACTGCCAGTTCGGAATACTGTCCCATGCAGTTTAACAGCTCTGCCACTGCATTTTCAAAGAATCTGGACTGCATACCAGTTGCGCCAACACTTCCGATTTCTTCTTTGTCAACCAACAGGCAACAAGCTGTTTTTTCCAGTTCTCCTGCCTCTAACATAGCCAAGAAGGATGTGTATGCACATACTCTGTCATCTTGTCCATAAGCCATAATCATACTTCTATCCAGTCCACAGTCTCTTGCTTTTCCTGCTGGTACCACTTCAATCTCAGCGGAAAGGAAATCTTCCTCTTCGATATCATATTTCTCTTTTAAGAGAGCTAAAATATTGGCTTTCACTGCCTCTTTGGTCTCTTTTTCTTCCTCTGTATTTTCTGGAAGCGGACGGCTGCCAATCAATACATCTAAGCCTTCTCCCTCAATCACGGTAGCTGCTTTCTTCTCCAACTGTTTGCCAGAAAGGTGAATCAACAAATCTGTGATACAAAGTACAGGATCCTGATCATCTTCACCGATCACTACATCTACCACAGTACCGTCCTTTTTGGCTACCACACCGTGAAGTGCCAGTGGAATGGCTACCCACTGATATTTCTTAACACCGCCATAGTAGTGCGTATCAAAATAAGCGAAATCAGTATCTTCATACAGTGGATTCTGTTTTAAGTCCAGTCTTGGAGAATCCACATGGGCACCTAAGATATTCATACCTTTTTCCAATGGCATCTTTCCAATCTGGAACATAGCCATAGCTTTTTTCATCATCACTGTATATACTTTATCGCCCTCTTTGATTGGTTCTCCAGATTCGATGTAAGACTCTAAACTTCTGTAACCTGCTTTTTCGGCTTCCTCTACACAGTAAGAAACACACTCACGCTCTGTCTTACCTTTATCTAAGAAATCCCTGTAAGCCTTTGCTGTCTGCTCTAAATGTTCTACCTCACTTGCAGAATATGTTTTCCATGCATTTTTTCTTTCCATAATATCTATATCCTCCTAATGCAATTATTTGTGAATATAACTCAAATTATTATACCACTCTTTGCATTATTTTACAAACAATTGTTCATAATATCCTCATAAGCAACAAGGCAGGAAAGAATTTGCCCCTCAAAAAGCATTTTCTTCCTACTGCTTCTTGCAAATATTCATTAGGAGGAATCAAATTATGAAATATTTCGATTATATCGCCCTTACCA
>CAYLUV010000120.1:0-6424 GCA_964386955.1 uncultured Lachnospiraceae bacterium | reverse complement strand
ATATATTACTATCTATTCTATTACCATTTCTAATTTCTCCATAATTAGTAAAATGTATCAATGGTTTTTCAGCCTTCTCCAATGCTTCCAATGCATTTTCTAAAAATTTGGGTTCATATACATCATCTTGATGCGCAATCGTAATATACTTACTGTTAGCCTGCGCATATCCATAGTTCCAATCTTGCGTTATACCGCCCTCACCCGAATTTATATATACATCAACATTATATTTCTTTGCAATTTTTTCAATATGAACATTTGGTGTTGATGTTTCTATAATAATTTTACTCTTTAGTGTTTGATTCTTTAGCGAACAAATACATTCTTCCAAATATGGACTTTCTTTGTACGCACATACAACGAATGTATGCATAATATCCTCCTTTATATCCAAAAATCAACCTTTTCAAATTTGTTCTTCACAGCATTTGCTGCAATAAGTTTACCTTGAATAATAGTCAATATCAATAATCCCACTAATTGCCAATTATTATTTTTCAGTGTTCCAACACCTGGAATCGTCTCTATAACATATTTCCAGCGATTTTCCCCTTTGTTCATCGCTTCCATATATTCCATATAGTATTCTGTTTCACCTAGTTTTTTTGCAATACCATTAATATTGACTCCACAAAATCTTTTTAATCGAATCAATCCGAAAAAAACCATAGAATAGTATAAACACGGAAATACCGATTTCCAGTTATCCCACATCTTATGTTGACATATATATAATCTAAACTCACTCAACATCTCTGTATAGCCTAATGCCAATTCTTCACCTGTATGTGAAATATTTGAAATAGATCCACTCCTAATATTATAATTATAAAAAGCCCTATTAATGGCGCATATAGATTTTACATGACATATCAACTTTAAACAATATAGATTATCATCATATACTGTTTTTTTGTTATCTGAAAACATGATTTTATTTTCTTCGATGATTTTTCTTTTAACTAATTTGTTCCATGCACCAAACTCATGATTAAAAGAAATCATATAACGCATCACATATTTTTCTATTCCTATGGTATCTATATCAATAATTTCTTCTTTTATTTTTCTAACATTTTTCATCTCCTTATCGGGAAAAATTTTATTATGATTAAAAACCACCATATCAATCTTTCCCTGCTGTGTATAACGATAAACTTCCTCACATGTATCTTTCTCTATCCAGTCATCCGCATCGACAAATATAACATATTCACCAGTAGCTCGCAGTAACCCTTCATTTTTTGCCATACCTGCTCCCTTATTTTTCTGATGAATTACAATCATTCTATCATCTTTTTTCATATATTCATCCGCAATCATTCCTGTTCGATCCTGAGATCCATCATCAACCACAATAATTTCCAAATCAGAAAATGTTTGCGAACAAATAGAATCCAAGCACTTACATATATATTGTTCTGCATTATATGCCGCAACAATAATGCTAATTGATACTTTATTTTCTTTATACATGCTATTACTTCCTCTTTCTACTTTGATATAATCTAAACATGATTTCAAAAATTTTCGGAAAGTGATAATACAATCTCATATACATTCTCTTTACAACTGGAGCATTTTTAAATTTGTGTTGCTCATAATACAACTGCCTAAAGTCGCCCCAAATTTGCATCTTCCTTCCTTGATCGTTTAAAAAAACTTCCGTACAGTATCCATGATATATCAAAATATCTGCCATGAATTCTCCTGTCTTATAATACAAATCCAAATATCCTTTTTCTTTAAAATATTGCAACCGCTCTTTGTAGGCCTGAATTATGTCTTGCCGTCTTAAAGAATATTTACTTCTTGTAATACTGTTATTATCAACATAATAATAATACAATTTTGCATCTACAACAGCCATCTCTTCTGCTCTGTCGTAAATTAAATAAGTAAAATACTCATCTTCGTGAATTTTTCCTATCGGAAATCGCAAATCACCTATTACTTTCTTTTTGTATAGTTTATTCCATACAACTGTATATTCTAAATGTCTTGGTCCATAGAGTTCCAGAAGCACTTCTTTTCCTGTCTTTACTTTCCATTTATTCTTTGTTTCATAATGTACGTCCAATTCATCTGCTACATTTTGAATTCCACATTGACAAATATCCACATTGTTTCTAATCAATCCAGTATATAATTTTTCTACAAAGTTATCTTGCACAAAATCATCTGAATCGATAAATACTATATAATCTCCTGTTGCAATATCAAGACCTGCATTCCTAGCACCAGACAGACCTTTATTTTCTTGATGAATTACCTTAATTCGTCTATCTTTTTCTGCCAATTGATCACATAAAAGATAACATGAATCTGGCGATCCGTCTTCCACTAGTATAATTTCAAGATTAGTATAGCTTTGTTTAATAATTGAATCAACACATCTATTTAAATATTTTTCAACATTGTAAATTGGCACAATAACACTAATTAATTCTTCTTGCATACTACTATTTAACAACCTCATAAACATAGCAATCACATAGTTCTTTTAACTCGATTAATTTATTACATTTTCTAAGTTTTAGATTTTTATTTACCATGAGATAATCTACCTCCAATTCATCTAATACTTTCACAATAACATCTGGATTGGTAATATTTCCATAATAAAGTTGTATATAAAATTCATCTAGTGTATATTCTATTGTATTGAGTTCTCTGTTCCCATTATAAAGTCCCCTGCTATAAGGTGTTTTAATCTTTGATGTATATTGTCGTAAATACTCACTATATTGTTTTGGAAACAATACAACACAATTTTCATCCTGCTCTATTATATAATTCGACAATTTTTTCACTTCAGTTGGAATTCTTTCCAAATTCTTGTGTTCTGAAAAATACCCCTCATAAGCAAATACATTACTACCCAATACTGATAAAATTAGGCATATTCCAATCCCCGTAATCCAAGATTGTTTTTCCCCCACTTTGCGCTTTATTTTCACTAACATACATGGCACAGTTGCGTAAAAAGGAAGTAACCAGTACAACCGCCAATAAACATCTACTCCCGTAATTTTTTTTGAAATAAAATTATACAAAGCCGGATTTAGTAGTATAACCACTACCAATATTGTACTTCTCCAGAAAACAGCCTTTAATATTTTATCTTTTTCAAATGAAAATACAAACAACGAAATTGTAAAAAGTATGAAAAAAATCACTGCTACCCCATCTTGCAACTGCCAATAGTCTAAAAATACCTCCCTCCATTTTTTCCCTTCAGCATGCAAATAACTTCCAGCTGTTCCATTAACAAGATTAATCAAGCTATAAAACGCTAACATGCCTACTGGAATAACTGAGCAAATTGCACCAAGTATCATTTCCCTTATTTCTTTCCAACTCGCTATAAAAAGATAGGACACTGCTACCATCAAATATAGCAATGAAGTCAAGTACATTCCTACAGGATTACAACATACACCGGCTATCAATAACACACCATTATATGCCCAATGATACCACTTCTTATTTTTTGATGATAACATTCTGTAACATGCAACCAATAATGATGGCAAAACTACTGCTACCAACACACTCTTCCCTTGCCAACTTCTCATCAAAAGAAAACTCCCCATGTTGGCACTACTGTATCCGCTAAAAAGAATAACACATAAGAAAAAAATCATAAACCAATTACGTTCTTCTTCTTCTAAAAAGATTAATTTAGCTATCTGTCTATATGCCAAAAATGTCAGGATAATTGCAATAATCGGAAAAATAGAATGTGCAAAAATAATTGGCTTTATTGCAAATATTTTCGACCAAGATGCTAGAAAAACTTCCCATGCACTCACCTGTGGTCGCGGTGTTGCAGAAATATAATCCATCCCTGTAGTAATTTCTGTTTGATCAAGACAAACTCGATTCTGTTCATAAGCATACGTCGAAACACTAATATAATAACTATCATCCGCCTCTACGCTATGTAGATAAGAAGCTGTTAGTGCAATTCCAATTAATAATGTAGCAGCCAAAAAACGAGATAATGTCACTTGTATAGTTTTGATGTAAACTTGTTTTTTATAAATTAAAAAACAAGAATATAAACAAATCAATATTAATATAGATATATATGTATATGTAAGTACTGATAATAAGCCATTTTTTACGATAAACGGAAATGCTAACACTTGATACAACGACAAACATATTATAAATCCCACTACAATTGATTCACTTATCGATATATTTTTTTTCCATAATCGAACTATTGCTACCCCTACTAGAAAAAAAACTAAAAAACTAAGACATAACAATACTCCTATTTTCCCGCTGAATAAAAGCTTTTCCATTATTTCCACACTACCTCTTCTATTAATTTCACAACACGTTCACCAGCTCTTCCATCTTCTAGTAATTCAATTTCATCTATAAACTTCTGTATATTTTCTTGGTAACTTACTTCATCAAATTCTCTAATCGTTCCATATAATTCTTCATCATCACATGCCAATGGATATGGTAATTCTTCTATTTCATAATAAAAATTTCGATCTTTTCTATATTCTTCTAAATCATAGGCATACAAAAAAACTGGTTTTTTTGTCAATGAAAAATTAAACATCGTTGATGAGTAATCCGTAACCAGCACATCAGCAACTAATAATAGTTCCTGTATATCTGGATATTTAGAAACATTAAACATCGTATCTATATTACTAATATGCTCCATAGTAGATACTACATTGGGATGTAACCGCAATAAACAAACCCATTCTCCACCAAACCTTTCCTTGCATATATCTACAATTTTAGGTTCCAGAAGCTTATTCATTTTTTTGTCTTTTCTAAACGTTGGAGCGTACAATATAACTTTTTTATCTTGCGCAATTCCCAAAGCTTCTTTAATATTTTCAATTCGTTCTTTATTTTCCTCAAAAAAGATATCATTCCTTGGTGCACCAGATTCATAAATTCTCCCATTATACCAAAATGCCCTACGCACCAATTTTGAAAAAGTACGACTACTAGATAAAATAATATCCGTGATTTTTGAATCGTTCTTCGCTGCTTGTACATATTTTTTTGTTAATTCACTTTGCACATCGGCTTCTATTTTTTTTAGAGCCACTTCTCCATGCCATAATTGAATATAACATTGACTCTTGCGTTTTATCGTATAAACAGGTTTTCTAACATTATCAATCCAAACTTTAGCCGTTACCAACTCATAAAAATATTGCACCGAATGTAATTTTACTTTGCGAATCCCGTTAGGTAACTCACAATTTTCTGTATCCTCTACAATCCACACGATATCATATTCCTTATCCTGTTTCAATAACGTATTAACAACGTACTTAGGATTTTCTCCATACCCTTTTCCATTAAAATTATCCACAACAATTTTATTTCTTTTTATAGGAAATACCCTCATACAATACATAAGAAGACGAGCCAACTTGTCTTTATAATTCACCTTTTTGCTCCTTTCTTCTACTTGCTAATAATGCAAAATAGACGCGTGTTAACAATACCACAGATTCTGTAAGTGTTGTTAAAAGTGCAGTCGTAATAAATGTTAGCTTACCTGTAACAATCAATACAAACAATCCAATCAGATGAAACACTGCACCCAAAATAACAGAATAATTTGCTTCCTTCATTTTTCCTAATGCACCTAACACCGGATACCCTAACAAATACGTTGGAAGTGCTAGCACTATTAATGGTAACATTGCACGAAAAATAACATATGCCTCTCTAAATGATTCACCACAAACTAGAACAATTATTGGCTCTGCCAGTATATACAAAATCACAGTACCTATTATAATTATTGGCATCGTAAGTAATAAAATTTTTTTAATTAACCTAAAATCTTTTTGCTTAATCATATACGGATATATACTATCTGCAATAGGACTGAACATTGCTCTTGCATTGGTAACTAAATTATTTGCTGTTCCAAAGAGTCCCATTGCAATATCCGAAAAAAATATCCCCAATATCACTACATTACTGGAACTATATACCGTAGATGCAATACGTGAAAGAAAATAAATAGACGAATCTTTTAATGCTTTCCACATATTTTTCTGTTCTGTAATATGTAATCGTATTAACCATTCTTTTTTTACATAATCCCATGTCCAAAGAACAATTACCAAATTGCCTATAGCTGTAATAATTGGTATCCACAAATAGTCTCCCGGTTCTTTTACCATAACAAAAATCAAGATTGTATAAATCACTTTTGAGAGCAACATTCTTGTAGTTATTATCTGCATTTGTTCCATCCCCCGAAACAAAAAATCAACCAAAAAAATATTCACAGCATAAGGTAAATAAGAAAGCAAAAGATATATTCCTTTTTCAGCAAATACAGGACTTACTCCGACCAATACCATCAATATCACAAATCCTAGAACGCCAAGAATCAATTTTGCCTGAATAACAG
>CAYLUV010000119.1:0-6588 GCA_964386955.1 uncultured Lachnospiraceae bacterium | reverse complement strand
CAATTTATATTTGTAAGTTCCGATTTACTATAAGGAAGATTATGGAAACCGTCTCGTGAAATAATAAAAGAACTTTGATGTATATTATCTAAATAAATGGGAACTTCACGTCGAAAATGAATATAAGAAAATTCTTCAAAATGAACTTGACCATGTTTTATAAATATACGGTAGACAGTACCATTGAGTAAAACAAAAATTTGTTTAGCATAATTTTTCGGTGCATATTTCAAATCTTTTGTTTTGAGTAAAATATGAAATGTTTTCAAATCTACACAGCGCATACGCCAGTAGTATATATCGATATCTGCAGCCCACTTTTGAGTATAGATTTTCATACCAGCAGAAATACATTTTTTATTATAGTCTCGTTCATCGAAACCGAGGTTTTGTATGGAGCAGAGAACTTCTTTTGCAGAGATTGTTCCTTCGACATCACTTAAGACGGCGTTATTACACCAAGATTGATTTCTTACAAAACAAAGGTGTCCCATCCAATTAATTTTGTCCCAAGCAGCCCACTTTTGAGTATAGATTTTCATACCAGCAGAAATACATTTTTTATTATAGTCTCGTTCATCGAAACCGAGGTTTTGTATGGAGCAGAGAACTTCTTTTGCAGAGATTGTTCCTTCGACATCACTTAAGACGGCGTTATTACACCAAGATTGATTTCTTACAAAACAAAGGTGTCCCATCCAATTAATTTTGTCCCAAGCATTGTAATTGATTCTATATAAAAAACTTGTTAAATTGCCATAAATAACATCGGTGTCACCAAATCCCCAATATTCATAATTGTTTAAATAATCGGCAAATATTAAACCATAAAAAGGTTTTATATCACAGAGTTTATAGGCCTTTTCTAATCGAATATCAAAACCTATTTTTTTCTGTATTAGTAATTCTACGTCTGATAATGAACTACTTATCCATTTGATATTTCTGTTTAACTTGATATTTTCAGGTGTTTCACAGTCTGTGAATATATGGAAGTCAACATCAGGGTTTCGATTACAACTTTCTAAATATAAAACAATACTAGGTTTAAAAATACCGAAATAAGGTATTATAACAGCGAATTTATTCATAATTTGCATTCCTTTTTCATGTTTCGTTTTAAAATTACGGACAAGAGTTTTCTAAATAACGCTTCTAATTTGACGTAACTGGGATATAAATTCCACATGATGGATTCATATTTTTCAGTACCATATACAGATTCAAGTGTATTAACAGCTGAAAGAAAGTGCAATTTATATTTTTGGGGTAGTAAATTATGTTTTTTATATTTGTAAGCTTGCAAATTTAACCAAGCTAATCGACTATCTAATTGTAGTTTTGCGTACTGAGACATACGCTCATTATTTAAATTATCAAAAAAATTAATTCGTTCTTCCAAAGCAGTTAAAACATCTAATCGTTTTGGTGTCCATTCAGAATAAGTGATGGATGATGGATTTTGATAATACATATAGAGCGGTGCAGCAATAACAGCAATTTGTTCGCTTTTAAATAGTATTCTATATGTAATGAATTCATCTTCGTGAATTTTTCCTATAGGATATCGAAGAGAGATAAAACAAGATTTTTTATAAAGTTTTCCACAGGCGATGGTGGCAACGGTGTTATTTTTAATATAAAATGTTTCGGTATCATGCAATTTAGATATAAAATCCTGCTGGTTGATTTGTGGTATTTCTCCATTTGTTCTATAAAAATGACATATACCTACGTCGACATTATGTGTGGTGACAGATTCAAGTAAACTGCTTAAATATTGGGGATGTACCCAATCGTCGCTATCAATGAACGTAATCCATTGACTGTCTGAATTGGCAAACACCCAATCAATCCCTGCATTTCGAGCTGCTGAAAGTCCGTTATTTTCTTGATGTATAACTACTATTCGATCATCTTCTGCGGCATATGCATCGCAAATAGAACCACAGTTATCTGGGCTACCGTCATCTACAAGGATTAATTCGAAATTAGTAAAAGTCTGTGAGAGGATGCTCTCTACACAACGTGAGAGATAATTTTCTACATTGTATACAGGTACTATTACGCTGATTAGTGGCATATTCATTACCTCCAAAGAGTTTGAATTTCATCTTCTAATGTATGATAATAGTGTTGCAAATGAGTGTTATCATAGTGATGAGGTTTATTAGGAATTTTTTTATATTCTTCACTAATTTCTAATGGATTATTAGCAAAACGAATATAATCCAAATGTTTTATCCATTCATAGCAACCGCGAAGTTTCGGACTTTTGCTGTCAATGACAATGCAAGGAGTCTCGGTGATTGCACAAAAAATCATACCATGTAATCGATCGGTGATAACCAATTCAGATTTTGAAAATTCAGAAAATTTCTTATTTAAGAAGGTGGTACGTTCTTCAATGGAGATGTTTTGGTTTTCTACCATATCCGTATCTGTTACATTTTTATCGAATAAATTAGCTGCTTGAGTTCGAATCAATAGTTCTTGTTCTTGAGTTTGAGTTTTTTCGCAATCATTACGAAGACAAAGCAGACATCCTATTCTTTCGGAATGCTGATTTATACTTTTCATGGATAGAACCATATCAGGAATCAGTTGTACATTGTTATAAATTGACTTCATAAAATTATAAGATGATAATTCACGAGCGAATAGATGTAAAGATTTATGTGAATTATAAATCTTTATAGATTTTTGAAGCTCTTTTTGTCCCCATTTAGACGGTTCATAGAAGATAGTATTAGGAAGTATGAAAATATTTGATTTCGGATTTTTTTTAATGATATCACGTTGTAAATTTTCAACATTCATCCATAAAGTTCCTAAATTTCCTCCGCCATTTATGAGAATAGGAAAACCATTGAACACATTTAACTGATTTGAATATTTCATATTAACTAAATCGTGACCGGTGATTTCTATGTAATTAATACCTAGTTTGTTAAGTAAATTTATTTCGGCTTGAGCAATTGCATGATCACCTATATTACCATGTGAGGGTGTAAGTAATAAAAAAACTGTTTTTGGATGTTCTTTAAAAATTTTCTGGTAGTCTCTGCGAAGTTTAATTTTTTCGCTCATACCATGAAGCTTGCCATGAAAACAACGAAGTGGGTATAATAAATCTTTATTCATAATCAACCTCCAATTCAGGAAACATCATATAGCCCCACCAACTATGGTTCCAAGTCATACGGTTATTTTCACTCATATCTTGAATTTTTTCAAAAGCAAAGCAATCATCAACAATATCATGCATTTGATTCATACCGAATTCGTTAACGGAATAAGCAGTGAGTTTTATAATATATTTTCCTGGTGCAAGCCAATCCAGTGCAAGTGTTAGTAACGTAGTGTTTATGCCATTGCAACAGGTAATACAAGGTTTTGATGTTGCAAGCCCCACTATTGTTTTGTCGCCTGATTGAATGGTCATTCTAAAAGCGAGATTTGAAATATCATATTTACAAGTGTAATCGACTTTCACGCAAACAGTTTCACCGTTTTGATATAGAGGAAACGATTTATTCACAAAAGAAACACAGTCAATATGAATTTTGTGATCTGCAGGGATATTTGGTCGTTTATCCGGGCATTTGTTTATGATGGATAGAGTTTTTGTAGTGTTCATATAATGATTAATGGATTCTTCTACATTCCCTTCAAATACAACTTTACCTTTGTCCAATACAACACAGCGGTCGCAAAGTTGTCGAATTGTATTCATGTTATGAGATACATAAAGAACAGTACGGCCTTCTTTTTTTGCTGCATCACGCATTTTATCCAGACATTTCTTTTGGAAAGCCATATCGCCAACGGCGAGAACTTCATCCATAATCATAATTTCTGAATCTAGGTGTGCAGCAACGGAAAACGCCAATTTGACATACATGCCGGAAGAGTAGCGTTTCACAGGAGTATCTATAAATTCCCGCACTTCGGAAAATTCGATAATATCTTCCATCTTGGCATCAATTTCTGCTTTAGTCATACCGAGAATTGCACCGTTCATATATACATTTTCGCGACCAGTCATTTCACCGTTGAAACCAGTGCCAACTTCCAACATGGATGCAATGCGTCCATAGATATCGATTTCTCCTTCTGTAGGAGCGGTAACACGGCTTAAAAGTTTTAACATGGTACTTTTTCCAGCACCATTGCCGCCAATGATGCCGAGAGCTTCGCCTTTGTATACAGTCAAATCAATGCCATTGAGTGCCATAAATGTTTTGCCATTTGTGCGCTGATCAGAACCAATTTTAGAATTTGGATCTTCCTTACCCCGTACTTTAGCCCACCAACTTTGTAAGTCGCCTTGCAGGGTTCCACCGCCGATTTGTCCAAGTTTATACATTTTTTTTACGCCAGAAAGCTGAATTGCTATTTCTTTGTTATTCATTTCTCAGCCCTCCCTAAACAGTATCCATAAAGGTTTTTTCTACCTTATTAAAAATCATGATGCCTAATAACAATATCACCAGCGTAATACAAATGCTAAGTACCAAATAATGAGGCATTACGGTACCTTGCCCTAATATGGCATAACGAAGCACTTCTATAGGTGCAGTGACGGGATTGAGCATTAGAAGTTTTTTAATGATGCTATCACCTAATTGAGACATTGGATAAACGATAGGCGTAATATACATCCAAAGTTGTACACCAAAAGTCACTAATATAGACAAATCTCGATATTTTGTAGTTAAACTTGAAATTACGATTCCACAGCCAAGTCCCAAAAGTCCTAAGTGGAGCAGTACAAATGGAATGGTTAGCCATGCCAACCAATGTGGATTGACGGCCCCTTTTATGACGTAGTAAACCAATAATGCCATTACCAATAGCATTTGAATGCCAAACTGGATAACAGAGGACAGCATATTAGAAATGGGAATGGTTAGGCGAGGAAAATATACCTTGCCGAATACGTTGGCATTAGCCGTAAAAGTACTTGCATTTTTTGTTACGCAAGTAGAGAAAAAAATCCATATGGCATTTCCGCACATATAAAATAAAATGCTGGGAACGTTATCCGTTCCAATGCCAGCAATGCCGCCAAATACGAAGGCATAGATGATGGAACTAATTAATGGATTTAAGAATAGCCAAGCAGGACCAAGAATGGTCTGCTTGTATGTAACAGTAAAATTTCTTTTTGTAAATAACCAAATAAGATCGCGGTATTGCCAAACTTCTTTTAAATTCAGTTCCAGCAAACGATGTTTAGATGTTATGTGAGTATGATATGTTTGCATAATAAAATTCCTTAACTAGATTGTTTATTCGTTGTAACAGCAGCCTGGACTGCTTCTAATTTTTCATAACCATATTTTTTATCTGGTTCTAAAAAAGCACCTTCCGCCCATTCATTCCAAGCATTTAAGAAAACCATCGGTTTTTGTTCTTTCTGTGCTCTTTTAAATAAACATGTCAAATATTTTTGGAATTTTTCAACAGAAAAACCAGTATGCGCCACACCGTGCTTATTGCGAGGGGTATTGTCCCAATCTACAAATGCACCTGGTATAAATTCGTTGGTCCAATGCGCATTTAGAATATTTTCCCATATTTCATCATAAAAATACAGAGCAAGGCTTTGTGAACTTGCAGTTCCAGCCCCTGTTTTTTTATAGTGAAACTTGCGATAAAGTGATACGGCATTTTCGCCCAGTGTTTTTCGGAGCAATCGAACTTTGGTGCTAGAGCCAGGTTTCATTGCGGATAGATTACGTGCGTGAACTGGTTCAAAACCAATTCGGAAATCAAAGATATCATCTCTGTAATACATATCAGCATAATAAGTAGGAAACTGGAATGCTAGGCATAGTCCAGGTAAACCTTCTTCCACAGCACGTTTTTTCCAATAGTTAGTCATTTGAAACAAATCAATGATTTGATCTGGCTTATAAATAATAAATAGTGGTTTTCCATCAACAGTAATATAGCGCTCATCTTTAAAAAAAGGCAACAGATACTGAAAATGTTTTTCCCAATCACTTTTTCCGCCATAATCCTGTTCCATGATAACTTCTCTGTTTCCGCCATCCCAATTCTTGCTCCAATTTTCATTTGCCCAACTAAAACAGAAGGGCAAATCGACAGCTTTATTTGCAAGCATTTGTTGAGCTGGCTTTTCTAAAAGCTGTCGTCCGCCTTTGAACCAATAGTGATAATAACAGAAACCAAAGATATCATATTGTTTTGCTAATTTGCTTTGATGAATCTTCACATCATCGTCCATTAGATTGTATTCACCTTCCAAAGGAATCCGAGGTTGATCATGTCCCGGGAATAAAGGTTGTGCTTTGCGAACATTTGTCCATTCAGTGAAACCTTCTCCCCACCATTTATCATTTTCTGGGATTCTGTGAAATTGTGGAAGGTAAAAAGTAATAAGCTTGACCCCTTTTCCGTCGTTTACTTCACTCATTATATACTTCCCCCTTAATGTTTAGTATATGTTTGAAAACACAAATACTAGCTTCATAATTATGACATAATTTAAAGAAAAAGTACATACTCAGAGCGAAAAAGAAACTAAGAAAAGTTACCTACTAATAGTGATTATATGAT
>CAYLUV010000118.1:0-6629 GCA_964386955.1 uncultured Lachnospiraceae bacterium | reverse complement strand
GGAAAAGGGGACTATATTTTCTTGATCGATGAAGCCCACAACTTGGTGGAACGTTCCCGCCAGATGTATTCGGCGGTTCTTTATAAAAGTGCTTTTTTGACCTGCCGAAAACAGGTAAAGGAAATCGATCAGCGATTGTATAAACGACTGTCCGATGCCAATCAAAAGATGCTGGATCTAAAGAAAAAATGTTCCGGTCTTACTATTCTTCCCGGGGTGGATTCTCTTTATCTTTCCTTGATGCGATTAAAAGGGGAGATGGATTGCTTTTTTGAGGAAGAGAAGGTGATGGAGGATAAGGATGCCTTACTAGAACTTTATTTTTCTGTGAATCAATTTCTTGCCACCTATGATACCATCGATGACTGTTATGAAATCTATGGAGAAGAGGCGGAACAAGACTTTTTTGTAAAACTTTACTGTATTCAGCCCTGCAATAATCTCGCTTTTTCCTTTCAATCTGCGGTCAGTGCCATTTTCTTTTCCGCCACTATTTTACCGGTGGAATATTATAAAAAGGTTTTGTGCGGCAACAAGGAGGAAATGGCAGTTTATATTCCCTCTCCCTTTGCGGAGGAAAATCGGAGTCTGATGGTGGGACAGGATATTAGCAGTCTCTACAGCAAACGGGGTTTTAGTCAATATTACGGGGTATATCTCTATATTATCAGTGCTGTCACCGCTAAAACAGGAAATTATATGGTGTTTTTTCCTTCCTATCAATATATGGAAGAAGTGGTCAAACTTTTGCTGCAGGAGGGATATCCTTCGCAGTATGAACTTTTGGTCCAAAGCAGTTCCATGTTGGAAAGAGATAAGGCGGAATTTTTAAAGAAATTCGAAGAGGGAAAGCCTATATTAGGCTGCTGTGTGCTGGGCGGTATGTTTTCCGAGGGAATCGATCTTTCCGGAGAAAAATTAATTGGAGCTTTGATTGTGGGAACGGGACTTCCCAAAATCACCGGAGAGAGAAACCTTTTGCGAGATTACTACGAAAACCGCGGGGAGGACGGCTTTTCCTATGCCTACCTCTATCCCGGCATGAACAAAGTGTTGCAAGCGGCGGGACGTGTCATACGAACGGTGTCTGATGAGGGTATTATTTTGCTTTTGGACGAGCGTTTCTTGCGGGAGGACTATCAAAATATGTTTCCGCGGGAGTGGAACCGCTACCGGGTGGTCAATCGCAATAATGCAAAAAAAACCATAAAGGAGTTTTGGGAATCCAGAGAGGGTTCTTAATTGCCCCATTCACTCATATATTAAAATAACCTTTGCAGGAGACAAAAGCGATGTTTCAGGATATTTTACTTACTATAACTGGAACGAAAGAAATCTATGTGGAAAATTATAAATGTCTCTTGGATTACAAGGAGAATCTGGTTGCCTTACAGGGAAAAAAAGAAACACTCCTCATTCGGGGAGAGGATTTTTTAATTGACTACTTTGCAGGAGATGGCATGAAGATTAAAGGCTGTGTCACCTCCGTTGAGTTTATAAAGACATCAAACCAAGTGGGCAGGCGGTGAAAGCATTGTTTTCTATCTTTTATTTTTTTAAAGGCTACTATCGCATCAGCATCAAAGGAAAGAACAAAGAGCGATTTTTGAATCTTTGCAGCAACAAAGGTATTTTAATCTGGAGACTGCGAAGAAGACAGGAGATGTATGAATTTTGTGTCAGCAAAAAAGCTTTTTCCTTGCTCCAACAGATAAAAGAGAAAACCAATATTACATGGACGATAAAAGGGGAGTATGGACTTCCCTTTTTTTTATATCGATACCGGCATAGAAAAGGATTTTTTGTGGGTATTTTACTCTGTGTTCTTTCTGTCTATCTGCTTTCTCTTTTTATCTGGGATATTCAGATTATAGGAACAGAGCAGTATACGGAGGAGGAAATCACGGCTTATTTAAAAGAAAAGTCCATAACCACAGGGAAATTAAAGAAAAAAATTTCCTGCAGCGCTTTGGAAGAAAAAATACGGGAGGATTTTTCAGATACAGCATGGGTTTCCTGTGACATACAGGGCACCTGTCTTTCTATCCATATAAAAGAAAGCATTGATCTATCTGATTTAAAAAGTAACTCATCCAAACAGCCCCGCGATATTATTGCGTTAAAAGCGGGAACCATTGTCTCTATGGTCACAAGAAATGGCACACCCATGGTAAAGAAGGGGGATACCGTAAAAAAAGGAGATACTTTGATTTCCGGCATTCTCTATCTGTACAACGAATACGATGAACTTTTGGAAACCAATGAAACCTGTGCCGATGGAGATATTTATGCCAAAACCTCCTATTCCTATCATGAGGAATTTCCTCTTTCCGGCTACGATAAAGTCTATTTGGAGGAATCCCAAAAGGGATATCAGCTTTTTTTGGGGGAGTATACGGTTCCCATTCCCCAAAAAGAACCAGCTATGACCTATTGCGATAAAATGAAGGAACGAAAAACATTTAAAATTGGAACTTCCTTTTATCTTCCCTGCGCTTTAGAGATTACCAGTTATCTGCCCTATGAGCCAAAACACTATACCTTAACGAAGGAGGAGGCAAAGAAAAAGGCAGAAAAAAAGATTGCCTATGATCTGGAACAGTTTGTCAAGGAGGGGAAGGAAATTGCGGGAAAGAAACTGGATATTCAGGTGAAGGAAGATACCTGTGTCATTGAGGGAAACATCACTATCATTGAGCCCATTGGTAAAATCAGAAACATTTCTTGAAAAAAACATAGGGCTGCGATATAATGGTGCGTAGTTGATTTGAAATATAAGTGAGGGATAACTTTTGTTTAAAGATGAGATAATATTTGACAACATGGAACAGCAGCAGGCTGTTTTTGGTACTAGAGATGAACACATCAAGATTATAGAGAAGGCGCTGGGCGTATCCATCAGCTTCCGTGATTCTAAGGCTGAGATCACTGGACAGACCGATCGAAGCGTAGATGTGGCAGCAGAAACGCTGGATTCCCTGATTCGTCTTCATGACAAAGGAGAGAACATAAAGGCAGACACGGTATTTCGTCTGTTGGAATCTGCCAGCAGCGGAGATACAGAGGAAACCTTCAAGGCCATGGAAGATGTGGTGGTGATGTGCTATCGGGGGCAGCCGGTAAAATGTAAGACCATTGGACAACAAAATTATGTGAAAGCATTAAAAGAGCAGACCATCACTATCTGTATCGGACCAGCTGGTACTGGTAAGACATATTTGGCTGTGGCACAGGCGGTGGCTGAGTTAAATCGAGGCGAGATTGAGCGTATTGTTATGAGCCGTCCAGCCATTGAAGCGGGAGAAGAACGACTGGGATTTTTGCCTGGAGATCTTGCCCAGAAGGTTGACCCTTATCTGCGCCCTCTCTACGATGCTTTGAATGATATTCTAGGACCGGAAAAGGCGAAGAAATTGCAGGAACGAGGTGTCATCGAGATTGCTCCTCTTGCCTATATGCGCGGTCGAACCTTAAATCATGCCAGAGTCATTATCGATGAGAGCCAGAATGCCTCTCTTCCTACACTCAAGATGGCATTGACTCGTCTGGGAGAAGGTTCTAAGATGGTGCTGACGGGCGATGTCACTCAGATTGACCTGCCCCATGCACAAGATTCCGGTTTGGAGCGATGTGCACAGATTCTTCGATCCGTGGACGATATTGCTGTGATGCGGTTAAATAACCGAGATGTTATAAGACATAAGCTGGTGCGTGATATTGTGGCAGCCTTTGAGCGCGCAGACAAATTAAAAAATGAAAAGAAAAACCGCACCAAAAACGAGAAAAACAAAAAGAACATGCAGTAAATGGGGAGCCGTAAAATATTGATTTTGCGGCTCTTTGAAAAGAAAGGAACATTCCTATGACCATTACCATAGAAAACGAATACAACGAAACAATGCCTACAGAATATAAAGCCATCATTGAGCAGGTGATTGAGGAAGCCTGTGACTATGTGGACTGTCCATTTGAGACCTCTGTGGAGGTACTTCTTACGGACAATGACGAGATTCACGAGATTAACCTTGCCCAAAGAAACATTGATCGGGCAACGGATGTGTTATCCTTTCCAATGAACGATTATCCTGCACCGGGAGATTTTTCAGAAATAGAAGAGATGGGTACCTTTGATCCGGATACTGGAGAATTGATGCTTGGAGATATTGTGGTATCCATGGACAAGGTAGCCTCCCAGGCGGAGGAGTTTGGCCACAGTAAAGAGAGAGAACTTGCCTTTTTGGTAGCACACAGCATGCTCCACCTTTTTGGATTTGACCATATGGAAGAGGAAGAACGTCTGGATATGGAGAAAAAACAGGAAGAAATTTTGGCAAATCGAGGATATACCAGAGATTATACCGTATAATCCCAAAAAAGCAGCCCATACTTTTCTTATAGAAGAAAAAAGAAAGGAAGGCTGCGTGAATGAAACGGATCAAATTGATATTGATAGGTCTCTTTTTGCTGGGGGCTATGTGTTTCTTTTTCTATACTGTGGAAAAGGACGAAAGTATCTCCAACAAAACTTTAGTAAATTCCAAGGCAGTTCCGGTTCATGTATATCCCTATTATATGAAATTTCAGGGAAATACCGTGGTGATCTATAATCCGGATGATTCGGTCTTTGAATTTACTGATCTTCGAAAGGATCACCTTCCCACAGAATTAATTCATGAGATTCGAAAGGGAAAATATTTTAGGAATCAGCAGGAACTCTACGAATTTTTAGAGACCTATACCAGTTAAAAGATAGATAAAGAATATGAAAAAACAAAATTATTACAATACCATAATTATAGGAGCCGGAGCTTCCGGCCTTATGGCGGCCTGTGAGCTTTCAAAAAAGACGGATTCCATTTTAATCTTAGAACGGATGAACCAACCGGGAAAAAAGATACTTGCCACGGGAAATGGAAAATGCAATCTCACCAATCTTTTGATGAATGAGAACTGTTTTCGTGGAAGCGGAAGCCAGTTGGCGATGTATGGACTCCATATGCTGTCTCCCGAGGCACTGCGAAGCTATTTTTATGATCTGGGGCTTCTTACTCTGGAACGAAATGGCTATGTGTATCCTATGACAGAGCAGGCAAAAACCTTGCTTCACACTCTCCTTCGCACCTTGTCTCAAAGAAATATTTCTATACAAACGGGACAAACAGTGAAAAAGATTTACTATAAAGGGGATTATGCCTATGAGATTGAGACGGAGGATACCAGTTACCGGGCCTCCCATGTGATTCTTGCCTGCGGCGGCAAAGCATCGCCAAAACTGGGAAGTGATGGAAGCGGCTACACCTTGGCAAAACAATGTGGTCTTTCCATCGTAAAACCGCTTCCTGCTCTCACTGGTCTTTGCTCGTCAAGAAAGGTGTTTAAAAATCTGGCGGGGGTTCGCACCAAAGGCTGTCTTTCCTATTTTACGAGAGAAGGCCGCTATGTGAAGGAACAGGGGGAGATGCAACTGGCAGATTACGGTATTTCCGGCATTCCGGTATTTCAGATCAGTCGCTATGTGATTGCCGATTTGGAAGAACAAAAAGAGTGTGAGTTGCAGTTTGACTTCTTCCCGGATTACACCTTCCAGGATCTAAAGGACATTGTAAAGGATTTCCGAGAACGTCCAGGTGTTACTTGTCAGGAAGTGTTGGAGGGCATTGTCCATGAAAAATGGGTGCCGGTACTGCTTGGAGAAAGTGGCATATCTCCAAAGGATCCAACGGGACAGGTGCCAGAGAAAAAATGGAACAAGCTAGTACAGAATCTGAAACAATATCCAATCTATATCAAAGGATATCGAGATTTTTCCTTTGCTCAGTGTACCCAGGGCGGTGTGGCAGCAGAGGAAGTGACAAAGGAATTAGAAACAAAGAAACAGAAGGGATTATATATCACCGGAGAGCTTTTAGATGTGGATGGTACCTGTGGAGGTTACAATCTTCATTGGGCCTTTACCAGCGGTTACATAGCAGCTAAGAGTATCGCCGGCAGACAGGAGAACATAGGATGATTCGAATATCTCAGATGAAATTGCCAGTGAACCATTCCGAGGAAGATCTGGTAAAAGCTATAGAAAAGAATCTAAAGGGACAGACGATCCTTTCCTGGCGCATTCAAAAACAGTCTTTGGATGCTAGAGACAAGGATAACCTCATCTACCAATATGCCATTGATGTCTCCATTAAGGGAAAGGAAGAAAAGGCACTGAAAACGCTGCGAAATAAAAAACTTTCCATAGTAAAGGAAAAAAACTATCATTTTCCTTGGAAAACAGAACAAAAGCCCGCTGTACCTCCCGTTATTATCGGCACGGGCCCGGCTGGTCTTTTTTGTGGTTTGATGCTTGCTAGAGCTGGACTTTGCCCAATCTTATTGGAGCGCGGAGAAGCGGTAGAAGAACGACAGGAAACAGTGGAAACATTTTGGCGCACCGGTAAATTAAATCCTTCTTCCAATGTACAGTTTGGAGAGGGAGGTGCCGGAACCTTTTCTGACGGCAAATTAAACACCTTAGTAAAAGATAAATTTTTGAGAAATCAAAAGGTGCTGGAAGAGTTTGTGGCGCACGGAGCACCGGAGGATATTTTGTGGCGGGCAAAACCACACATTGGCACGGACTACCTGATTTC
>CAYLUV010000117.1:0-6674 GCA_964386955.1 uncultured Lachnospiraceae bacterium | reverse complement strand
ACCTGCCAATCTACTGTCTCATGTTTCTTGAGCGAGGTGAAATAAAATCGCCTCTTATCCACAAGATAACTTGATTCCGACTTCAGTTGCAACAAGGAAGGATTACCATTTTATGAGAACGGCACAATCTCGACCGCCAAACGAGAACCGGTCGAGATTGTGCAGGCTTTTGTCCAAAAACTTCATCCCTCCCCGTCGACAGATGCCGACGAGGAGGCATTTCGCACTAAACGCCCATCATGGACATGAAAACGAAAGATGCCGCGTTGAAAGAAACCGCCGAAGGACGCACATCTCCTCCGAAGACGGCCTACGCTTCATCTTAAAGGCCAGATCTTTCAATCCTGAAAATGGGTGTGCAGAACAACCCATTGACGCATCTTGATGCTGAGCCAAAATGAATAGATTCCAAACGTAATGAGACTGAAAAACCACCATTTGACGAACTGGACAAACAAACTGCCGCCAGTTCCGTCAAAATGAACCTGCCGTCCATCAATTACCGTGTGTTCAGCAAGCCACTTCTGCCAGAGACAGACACCCCATGGCATCGCAAACCCGACTGTAAACAGGCAAATCAAGACCACAAGTAGTTTCATTCCCACAAGCCCCGCAAGGCCGCCGGTAAACTTCGATTCTTTCATCATTTTCCCTTTTGTTTTGTTTATTTAACAATTATCAAAAGCCTTCTTCGAGCGCCTTCTCGCCGGCCGCCTCCAGCTTTCTCACCTCATCAAGTTCTTTCTGCTCCATTTGGTCGACCGTCTTCAGCAATTCGGCGATAATCGAGGGACGAATCATGTGGACAGTGATTCCCGGTCTTTTATCAAAGAACACCGCCCATGACATTCCGGCCTGTTCAGCGCTAGCCTGTTGCTCGATCTTCATCATGTCGCCATTCAAGATGTACTCCTCCCAACATTCATTGGAATACCCCTTCTTTATGCCGGGATGCTTGTCCTTGACGATTTTGGTCAGACGTTCCCGCATTGTTTTGGCCGCCTCATGGCTTTCCGTATCTCCCTTCTCTGTGGACACCGCATACAGAACAAGCGTGTTTGAGTTAGGGGCTTGATACCAGCTTCCATAAGAAGCCTTTTCAATTCCCGCAAATTTTTTGAAAGGACGCGGGAGCGGACCCGACCACATTCTTGATCCATCACCGAGAGGATCGCCAGATGCAAAACCGTCAAAAAACATGATGCCATGCTTTGCCTGAAGGTGATCGGCAACACCAAAAGAGACACTCATCTGCCCATGCCAATTCACAATACGGCTCGCCATAATTACGCCACTATGACGCTCACCTATGTCAACCGTAAATCCTTTGGACTTCCACCCATACCCATACTTTTTCATATTGTACTGGATTATGGCATCGAGTTTCTCCTCCGCTTTATAATATTGTCTAGCAGATTCGTCCAAAGGAGATGACGGAGGGGACAACTTGGCAAACTTTTCCTTGGCATCCAAGAGCCCCTGAAGATCTTTTGGACTATTTGCAAGAATTTCCTTCAATATTGCCACATTTCTCTCGAGCAACAATTCCTTTTCCTTCGCATTTTCCGTCTCTATCTCCCGTTGCCTTTCCTCATGCCGTTTCCGCGATGAGGCCATTTCCTCTTTCCTAGCCTCTTCCTCTTTCCTAGACTGTTGCGAACCCCAGTTTCTGCGGCTGAGACCAGAGGAGCGGCGGGATTCTGTACGGGATGAAGCGCTAGAGAGAGATTTTCTAAAAAGGGCCTCTCGTTCGGCTCTTGAATTTTCAATTTTCTTAAGTTCTGCGTCAATGGCAAGCACTTTCTCCACCGTTTCGGGTTGAAATTCAGTCTGCAATAGGAGATGGTCTTGCTTGGCTTTAAGATTGCGCCTTTCTTCATCACTTAATTTATGGTCGTTCAATTGTTTTTCCAATTTCTCCGTCTCCTCCGCCGCTGAAAGGAGTTTTCTCATCGCCTCCATCCTTTCATCGGGAATCACATATTCATCCCCAAGTTGAAGAGACCCGCCGAACAACGTGAGCCGTGGCTTCTTCGGATCGACTTTCGCCATTTCCTCCGTCACGGGAGTTCTGAACCCCAGTTTGAAAAGAGATTCGATCCCCTCGCGTATCCTACGCGCACTGCCGAAATATGGTGGCTTCCTGCAGTATTTTTCATACAGTTTATCAAAGTCCTTTGGTTTCGGGTTAAGCTTGAGAATCGACTTTCCATTCGTCTTTACCGATTGCGCCTCCTTCTTTGCGGACTTCTCATTTTTGGAAACCACCGCCGTTTTCGTCCCGTCATGTTCCTGCTTCTCTTCGGAATCCATAAATGAACCGAAGAGTCCCAGCAGAAAGAGCACACCAACGATGATGACGCATTTCCCCTTCTTGCCACTCTTCCAAAGTGTAGTGATTTTCTCTTTGCCAGTCTTCGCATAAGCTATGACCGTGTCCTTTGATACTCCACCCATTTTAGGCTTACCTTTCTCTTCTCTTTTAGTATTCCTCGAAACTGTTTCGAAGAAATCATTGAAATGCATCATTCGTCATCGCCCGTCAACTCCACATAGCGAACGGGCGATCGATCTCCCCTCTTGAAACAGTCCGCACAAGATTTTCCGACGAACATATCCCGAATTTCCTTTGGAGCCACAGTCCCCGTAAAAACATAACGATCCTTCTCCGTTTCGCTTGGAATCCGCGTCAGCATAACCGAATCCTTCGCTTTCTCCCATTTGGCAATCGAATACACCTGGATGATTTTGCCTTTGAAGACAGCGGCGGCATAAGGCCATTTGGCGACATCATCGACCTTCGACTGATTCACGCGCCAGAATCCGCGCACGGCTTCGTATAGAAACAAAGACCCCATGTCTTCGCTGTATGTCAGGGAAATGCGAATCAGCAACATCGACTTCACTGTATTATCATCCATTGCGTCACCTTTCTGTTTACGTTGGCAAGCGGTTTTCAAATTCTCATCAACTCTGTTCGTGCATGGCCATGCCGACCCGCGCCAACGCTTCCTTCATCGCCCGTGCGAACGGTGGCATGACGGTGCAGAACCACTTGACGATTTCAGACTGCTTCTCGGGCAGGTCGTCCGAAGTGACGTTTCCGTACCGAACGGAGATTCGCGATGCGATTCTCCCTGGAAGCGGGTCAAAGTCGACCTTAACGGGCCTCAACTCTGGCGCACGTAGTTTTTGCTCAATCGCGTCTCTCTGCGCCTCAAGCAATCGGCAAAGCCGTTTGTTCTCCGACATTTCCTTCTTTCCCAGATACAGTTCAACGCGCGTGAAGGTGCGACTGCAGGTAAAAGCGAAACAGCAGCCCGATTCGCCACATGGCAGTCCCGTCCAATAGGATACAGTTGGCACGGCTCGATTCTTGAAATTTATGATTGCGTCATGCGGATATTCCCTCTGAAGTTCCGTCCAGAACTTGAGATTGACATCCGCCATCTTTCCAATTTCCCTCATCGCCTTTGTGAATTCCGGCCATTCGTAAAGCGTACTCCGACCGATTCCCCCGTCACCGTTCAAATCGTTTTTCAGGGTCAAGGCGATTCGCGTTCGACACAGAACCTCCTCCGCACGATGTCGCGGCATTCGCGGATCGACGAGAACGCCTTTGATGAATCCAAGATCGTGCATTCGGCATCCGCCCTGTTCAAACGAAAGCAGTCCCGTTCCCTTGCAGTTTCCCGCAAACTCAAGATTCGCCCTCAAGACAACCCTGACCTCACGCTCGTCGGAAAACTGTTCGCGCTTGACGAAAAGGCTTGATACAATGTTTTCCGACACATCGCAGGGGGAATGCCCGATTTCACACCTCGACAACAGTTTCTTGAGGGTGTCCAGTCTGTAGGACACACGCCCAATACGGCACAAAAACGCACTGGACGCATCCTCATCCTCCGCGTCAACACCTCCCTTTGGCAGACAATTCCTGATAGAGTCGATGAACGCGCCAACGGTCGTTTCAATGCGGACGCCATCCTTGTTCGGGCAATACGCACGCCAAATGAGATCCGACTCAAAAGTGTCGTCCTCTTTCTTTCTGCCCTCCTTCTTCCCTTCCGATGTTTTGAGCATCCAGCACTGCCCGTAGTAGTCCTGAATGGACTCGCACAAGCCTTTCATGCCCTCCGAGGAATCCGACGCACCATCCGCCCGTAGCAGACAGGCTTCGTACGGATCGTCCCATCGCGTGACGAGCGAAAGTTCGTTGTATCCTTTCGCAAGTCCATCCCCTTCGCCGCAACGCGCTTCGATCATGTCAAGATAGCGTTCCGCGCTGACATAGCGCACGAGCCTGGTTTCGGCGTTGAAGCCGAAATCGCCACTACCATGGCTGAGCGCAGCCACGTCTCCGTGCACAATGTCGAAGAGTTTCATCTTCCTGTCCTTTTGGCTTTCCAATCATTTAGAATCAATCACGTTCCTCGATGGGACGCCCGAAGACCTTCCTCACCGAAGACAGGCTTATAATAGCATTTTTTTTTGTCTGTCAATCCCGAAATTGGAATTTCCGAATTTTTCCGCGAAACGAAACACTATGTTCGCTTTTCGGCGCGTTCATGTCCGAAATTTTCAGAATTCGTCCTCCCGCCCCCACCCACCACACGCACCCCCTACATGTCGTGTCATCCACACCGTCATGCCCCCGCCCCTCGCGATTCCCATTTCCGTACGCCCCCGCCGCCCCTGTCACATCCTTCCCTCATCCCCCCCGCCATTTTCGCCCCACCGTGTGCCACGACCACCGACCGAATGCAATTTCGTCCGCATCGTAATCTCACAACACGACCGTAGGAATAATGTTCCATCAGATGCCGTTGATGCCTGGAAAAACGTTCCAACAAACACCGTTTGTGGTACGAAAAACGTTCCACAAACACATATCCGACATTCGCAAATACAAGCGCGACATTACAAAAACGGCGAACGTCTGAAGGTGATCCTCAGACACATCTACGACCTTACTTGAAAAGACGACTTACCTGCCAATCTACTGTCTCATGTTTCTTGAGCGAGGTGAAATAAAATCGCCTCTCATCTACAAGATCGACTGATTCCGACTTCAGTTACGCTGTTGACGGATTGACGTGCCTCTCACGTTCGTCGGCCATCGGGATTCTCACGACCGGAACGTACGCTTCGAGCGCGTTTGTCCGACTATTTCGCCCAGTCCTTCAACCGCATACGGATGTCCGCGTCGTCATGCGGACGTTCCGTGAGATCCTGCACGAGGGCCTGGACGGCCGCCGCGTCGCCGGCCGCGTTCCGGCTCACGAAAATCCGCGCGTGGCCGGTCTTGAACGCGCTCCGTTCACTCACATCCAATTCTTCAAAAAGTTTTTCACCAGGACGAATGCCCGTGAACCGAATGGGAACGTCCACGTACGGGCGAAACCCGGCCTGGCGGATCATCTGTTCGGCCAAATCGACAATGCGCACGGGTTGCCCCATGTCGAGCACGAACACCTCGCGCCCCATCTGAATATGAAGAGGCGGCCTAATGTATAAATACGGTCATTAATTCACAATATAAAAGCTCCTATAAATTGTTTTGCGACCAAAACACGCGGCTGATGGCAGCGCACTTGCCAGTCTCGCCCCTTCGGTCAAAATAGTCCCACGCGCGTTTCACCTGCTGACCCGCCCGAAAGGCTCGACTGCGCCCTTCAAAGCCAAGTTCATCGGCCAACTCAGCGAAACTCATCCGTTCATTCCAGTTTTCTTCGGCTATGTCCGCTATATCCTCGTACATTCCCATTGCCGCCTCCTTTTGCTCTTAGCCTTGCACTGACAACACACACTCATCTGTTGAATGCTTGATTGCGAAATCAATTAAACTGCGTACCAGTTTTCCTCTTCATCTTGAGCATAGCCATTTGGCCCGCCCAAATCTCCATAAGGGCTGTTTCTGATAGTCATTGATTCCTCGTCCTCCGTACTCTCCGCTGCCCCAAAACAACAGTGCGTGAGCAACCGCCCACAAACTGGACATTTACGTGACGACCCAGGGGACGAGTACTTAAACTTTTGCTTGTAAAACCCACAATAACCGTACGTTTTAATCTCTATTTTTACATTTTCTCGTCTTCAGATTAGCCCGCCATCGGACTTCGTCTGCTGAAAACAGACGGACAGTTTATCATTTTGGTTTTTTTACCGAAATCGCGCTATTGATTTGAGTGCGTAACTAAATGCATCGTTCGCAATTCAGTCCCGTTTCATTGTTTATTGCCGTTTTCAACTCGCATGGGGTCTGTACGCATGGTCATCAGCGCCAGTCTCCCGCTTTCATCCCGCCTTTCCGCTGAATGCATTGGCGAAGATCTTTTTACCATCGTACATAGGCGTTTTGATCAAATCAAATCGGAAGAAGACATAACGGTGGAATGTGATTCCGTCCCTGTACCGATTTCGTCCGCGCCGTAATCTCACAACGTCAGGACAATCATAGCCCCTCTGCGTTCTTTACGAACTTGCGTCTTCAGCCGGCGAATGACACCCCATCCAATCCGACAAACATATCTATGCAGAACGAAGCCCCATGTGTTTTCGGGCAATTGTCAGGAAAGAGCATCACCTTTCGAGACTGGTCTTCGGTAGAAGTGGAGCACATCTCCCACATTCAGCCAATTGAAAATTCCGGGTCTGAGGATCTGTACCTCTCG